>NZ_JBSFNQ010000127.1:0-15407 GCF_053981115.1 Streptomyces sp. NPDC003691
GCGAGCTGCCCGCCGACGCCCGAAGGCCGGTCGTCGTCGTGGACGTGCCCCCGGACGCCACCGGGAATCTCGGCGGTCCGGGGCCCCGCCGCTGTTCCGGGCCGCCCCGCTGTGGCGGGCGGCCCCGGGGACTACGAGCTGAGCGCGTTGCGCAGGCCGGTCATGTCGAGCTTCTCGGTCTCGTCGTGCGCGGTGAGGTCGATGACCTCGCTCACCGGGGCCGGCTGTGTCCGGCCGGTGTGCTGGCGGTGCTCGGCGATGGCCTCGTCACCGACGACATCGGCGAGGTCCGCGTCGCCCACCCCGTCCGGGTCGGCCACGGCCGGGGCGGTGGTGTCCCCGGCCGGTCGCTGCCCGGCGGCGGGTGCGCCGGGGTGCTGGGTACCGAAGAAGTCGAATCCGCCCTCGGGCCGGCGCACCGGCGTCCCGGCCGTGCGGCGCGGGCCGTAGGGGACGATCGCGCCGGGCCCGGAGGGCGCGGCGGGCAGCGCTGCCAGGGCGGCGGGGCCGGCCGGAAGGGCCGGAGCGGCCGCGGGGGCCGGCGCCGGGGCCGTACGGGAGGCGGGGGTGGTGCGCGGTGCGGCGGGAGCGCCCGGCTTCGCGGCGGTACGGCTGCCGCCGCCGTCGCCGTCCGGGGTCCCATCGGGCCGGGGAGCCGGGACGGTGCCCGGTACGGCGGTGCCTTCCTGGACGGGGTGCGCGGCGGGAGCACCGTCCGCGGCCGCGGCGGGTCCGCCACCGGCCGGGTCCGCACCGGGCTCGGGGGTGGCGGGGGTGGCGGGGGCGGGACCGACGGTGGGGTCGGCGGCGGCGGGCGCGGGGCCCGCCGGGTTCGGGGTGGCACCGGGGAGCGCGGCGTTCTTGGGGGCCGCGGCGTTCGCGGGCGCCGCCGCGTTGCCGGTGTGCGCGGCGCTCGCCGGATTCGCGAGGTCGCCGGAGTCCCCGGCGCTCGTGGAGTTCGCGGCGGGTGCGGGGGCCGCAGCGTTCGCGGGGGCTCCTCCGCGCGCCGGGTTCACCGCCGGGCCGCGGTCCGCCGCCGGGGCGTCCGGAGCTGTGGCGCCCGGAGCCGTGGTGGCGTTCTTCGCGGCGGGCCCGGCCGCCCGTACCAGGGCCGGTGCCGGTTCGGGCCTGCCGCCCGGCCGTACCGGCTCCCCGGCGGTGCGCCGCTGCTGGGCCTCGGCATTGCGGGCGAGGGCGTCGAGCGCCTTCGCGGCCCGCAGATACGTTGCGGCGGTGGGGCTCGCGCCCGCCGCCGGCAACTCGCGCACCTCGTCGGCCTCCTGGTCCGCCCCGGCCTCGACCGCGAGCCTGCGGCGGCCCTCCAGGGCGCTGGCCCGGCCGGTCTCCGCCGCGGCGTAGCGGCGGAGCAGTTCGGCGTGCTCGTTGCGGAGCTTGGCCAGCTCGACCCGCTTGGCACGGAGTTTGGTCTCCAGCTTGGCCCGCTGCTCGCGCGCCTCCTCGGCCTCCGACTCCAGCTCGGCCACGCGCTCCTCGTGCTGCCAGGCATCGCTGGCCCGGCCCCGGGTGATCTCGGCGACCCGGCGGCCCGCGGCCCGGTCCCAGCTGCGCATCAGCACCGCGCCGCCGACGGCGGCCGCGGCGGCCACCGCGGCCAGCGACCGCAGCAGCACCGGATCGGTGAGCAGCCATGCGCCGGCGGCACTCAGCACCGACGCTCCGGCCACCGCCGACGGCGGCAGCAGCCTGTGCAGGGGAGGGGAATGGCGGTGACGTCCACGGGGCATGGCCCGAAATTTACCGTGCGTTGAGCGCGAATGGCATGGCGGGTCGGCAAATATCCTGCGGGTAAGCCGGGATCGCCGTCAGAACCGCCCGCGATTCACCGGACCGGCAACTCCGGAACGCCCGAACTCGGCCACAGGACTGTTGTTCTGCCTCTTCTTCACCTTCTCTCCACGGCGCTTAGCGCGTTACGGCCGGGATACCCGGAACCCGGCGGTACCGGGGTGACCGGGGTGACCGGGCCGGGCCCGGGCACTAACGGCGGGCCGGTGCCGGCGGAACGGGCCGCGCGGGCACCGGCCCCGTACCGGCCGGGCCGTCCGGCGGACCACCCGGCGGATCGTCCGGCGATCCGTCCGGCGGCGGCGGGCGGCACCACCGGGGCGCGCCCGCCCGGACGCGCTACTTCAGCAGCGACTTCGACCGGAGATACTCCTTCGCCACGTCTTCCGGCTTGGCCCGCTCGGCGTCGACCTTGCGGTTCAGCCCGGCGAGATCCTGGGTGGTGAGCACCTTCGTCAGCCGGTCGAGCGCGGCGGCTATCTGCGCGTCGCCCGCGTCCTTCGCGTTCACCACGGGAAGGACGTTGTCCGCGTTCTGGAGTTTCTTGTCGTCGTCGAGGAAGACCAGACCGTCCAGTACGGCGTCGGTGGTCGTGGTGAGCACCAACTGCGCGGAGCCGTCCTTCACCGCCTGCTTGGACTGCGGGGTGCCGACTCCCTTGGGGTCGATGCCGGAGACGTCGATGCCGTACGTCTTCTTCAGGCCGGGCGCGCAGAAGGGCCGTACCGCGCACTCGTCGCCCGCGGCGATCCGTACGCTCAGCTTGGCCCGGCCGAGATCGGAAAGCGTCTTCAGCCGGTTCTTCTCCGCGAATTCCTTGCTCACCGCGAAGGCGTTCTGGTCGACGGCGCCGCCCGCCGGGAGCACCTTCAGCCCACGCGGTTCGGCCAGCTTGGTGAGGGCGGCGACGGTGGCCGTGACATCGCTGGAGGCGACCGGCTTCTCCTCCGGCGCCTTCGGCCCGTTCGCCTTCGCGTTCAGGAATTCGGCGAGTGTCGCCGCGTATTCCGGAACGATGTCGATCTCACCTCTCTCCAGCGCCGGTTCGTACAGCTCGCGGTTCTTCACGGTGGTGACGGACGTCTTATAGCCGGTATCCGCGAGGAGTTGTGCGTACAGCTCGGCAAGGATCTTCGACTCGGTGAAGGCGGCGGCCCCGACGACCAGGGAGCCCTTTCCGCCGGATCCGCCTCCCTCCCCGTTCTTCGACTTCTCCAGGCTGTCGCCGTCGCCGCAGGCGGCGAGGGTGCCGGCGAGGGCGAGGGCGGTGAGAGCGGCGGCGGTGGCGCGCAGCGGCCGGGACGGCCGGGGGCTCAGGGACATGACGGTTCTCCGTTCGAACGGCTGCGGCCTTGTGGGCGGCGCAGCTCAGCGGCTCGGTTCGGGCCCGGCCGCCGGGCGCCGCGGACCGGGCACCCGGCGGTACGGGAAGGACAGCAGGGCGGCGAGGGACGAGAGGGCGGCACGGTCGGCAGGCCGGGGCAGGAACAGGTCGTCCGCACACCGGGACAGGAGCGGGTTGTCCGCACACCGGGGCAGGGAGTGGTCCGCCGACCTGGGCAGGGACAGGAGGGCCGCGAGACGTTGGAGGGACAGGAGGGAAGGAAGGTCTGCGAGTCGGGGGTGCATCCGGCGGTACGGGAACGCCTCATGCACCGGCCCCGGCAGGCACCGGGCGGGCCGCCGCCCGACGCGCCCGACGGCGCGCGGCCCCGGGGCCGGCCAGCCTGTCGACACCGATCAGCACCGCCTCCACCAGCAGTGCCAGCAGCGCGGCGAGGATCGCGCCGGCCACCACCTGCGGGGTGTTGTAGGTCGCGAAGCCGGCCGTGATGATCCGGCCGAGGCCGCCCTGTCCGACCATCGAGGCGATGGTGGCCGTGGCGACGACCTGGACGGCGGCGGAACGCACCCCGGTCATCAGCAGGGGGTACGCCAGCGGCAGTTCGACCCGGCGGAAGACCTGCCATCCCGACATGCCCATACCGCGGGCGGCCTCCACCACGGACCGGTCGACCTCACGCATCCCGACATGGGCGTTGGTCAGCAGCGGCGGCACGGCGAACAGCACCAGGGCGATGATCGTCGGCAGATAGCCCTCGCTCCGCAGGGGAGTGAGCATCAGCAGCGCGAGCACCGCGAACACCGGGATGGCGCGGCCCGCGTTGGAGATGTTCACCGCGAGGGCGCCGCCCCGGCCGATATGGCCGAGCCAGAACGCGAGGGGCAGGGCGACGGCACAGGCGACCGCCAGGGCCACGCCGCTGACGTACGCGTGCTCGCCCAGCCGGTTCCAGACACCGCTCTCCCCGGACCAGTTGGAGCCGGTCGTCAGCCAGGTCCAGGCATCGGGCAGCACTCCCATCAGGCCCCCTCCCCCGCCGGTATTCGGGACCGGTCGACACCGGCCGGTGGACGCCGTCCGCCGCCCCACTTGCCCCCGGCCGCCGCTCTCGGCACCCGGGCCACCCTGGTCCACGGGGTGAGCAGCCGCTGGACGGCGAGCAGCAGCAGATCGGCGACGACCGCCAGCAGCACACAGAGCAGCGAAGCGGTGAGGACCTGCGCCTTGAACGTCGTCTGCACGCCCTCGTCGATGAGATTCCCCAGCCCGCCCTTGCCGACCAGGGCGCCGACGGTCGTCAGCGCGATCGTGGACACGGTGGCGATCCGGAGGCCGGCCATCAGCGCGGGCAGCGCCAGGGGCAGTTCCACCTCGCGGAACAGCCGCCAGGGCCCGTAACCCATACCGCGGGCGGCCTCCCGCACCTCGGCGGGCACCGCGGCCAGCCCGGCCAGGATGTTCCGCACCAGGATGGTCAGCGAGTACAGCACCAGACCCGTGACGACGAGGGCGGCGGAGAGCCCGAAGACGGGCAGCAGCAGCGAGAACATGGCCAGCGACGGAATCGTGTACAGCAGGGTCGTCAGACCGAGGACGGGACCGGCGAATCCGGGCCTGGCGCGGGCCAGCAGAGCCAGCGGAAAGGCGACGAGAAGCCCGATCAGCACCGAGGCGACCGTGATCCACACATGCTGGACCGTCGCTTCGGTCAGCTCCTCGCTCCTGGTGCGGAGATACTCCCCGCAAATCCAGTCATTGGCCGTCAGACAGTTCTGCCGCGCGGCCGCGCCGATCCTCATTCCCCCCACCTCCCCCGGTTCGCCGAACGTATGTCCGCCGCCCTCCGAAGACCCTAACGCGCACCACCGACAATCGCCCCGGGGTGCCATACGACGGCAACATGGGCTTCACAGACCACCCGCCACAATGGGGAACCATGATCCGTTTCGAGCACGTCACCAAGCGGTATCCGGACGGCACGACGGCCGTCGACGATCTGACGTTCGAGGTGAACGAGGGCGAACTGATCACGCTCGTCGGCCCGTCCGGCTGCGGCAAGACCACCACCATGAAAATGGTCAACCGGCTGATCGAGCCGAGCAGTGGCCGGATTCTCCTCGACGGCGAGGACATATCCACGGTCGACCCGGTGCGGCTCCGGCGCCGGATCGGCTATGTCATCCAGCAGGTGGGGCTCTTTCCGCACCGTACGGTCCTGGAGAACACCGCGACCGTCCCCCAGCTCCTCAACTGGCCGCGGAAGAAGGCCCGCGCCCGCGCCGCCGAGCTGCTCGACCTGGTCGGCCTCGACCCCTCGGTCCACGGCGACCGCTACCCCGACCAGCTGTCGGGCGGCCAGCGCCAGCGCGTCGGAGTGGCCCGCGCGCTCGCCGCCGACCCGCCGGTGCTGCTGATGGACGAACCCTTCGGCGCGGTGGACCCGGTGGTCCGCGAGCACCTCCAGAACGAGTTCCTCCGCCTCCAGTCGCAGGTCCGCAAGACCGTGCTGTTCGTCACCCACGACATCGAGGAGGCGGTCCGCCTCGGCGACCGGATCGCCGTCTACGGGCAGGGCCGGATCGAGCAGTTCGACGCCCCGGCCGCCGTGCTGGGCGCCCCCGCGACGCCGTACGTCGCCGACTTCGTCGGCGCGGACCGCGGGCTGAAGCGGCTGTCCGTCACCCCCATCGAGGAGGGCGATCTGGAGCAGCCGCCCGTGGTCCGCCTCGACGATCCCCTCCCCCGCG
Organism: Streptomyces sp. NPDC003691; assembly: GCF_053981115.1. Taxonomy (NCBI): domain Bacteria; kingdom Bacillati; phylum Actinomycetota; class Actinomycetes; order Kitasatosporales; family Streptomycetaceae; genus Streptomyces; species Streptomyces sp. NPDC003691. The sequence continues at coordinate 5,899 of NZ_JBSFNQ010000127.1, forward strand.
AGCTGGGCGCGCGCTGGGCCGTCGTCCTGGACGCCGGGGGCGGTCTGCACGGCTGGATCTCCGCCGAGGACGCCCGTCCGGGCACCGGCGGGTCCGGCCAGTCCGGCGGCGGAGACGCGCCCGGCCGCGGCACCGTACGGCAGCACGCCCGCCGGATGGACGCACGGCTGCCGCTGGGCGCCTCCCTCAAGCAGGCGTTTGCCACGATGCTCCAGCACGACGCGGGCTGGATAGCGGTGACCGACCAGGCGGAGGGACGTTTCCTCGGGGTACTGACCCCGGCGAGGCTGCACGAGGCGCTGCGCCGCTCCATCGACGCGGACGTACGCGACGTACCGCGCGCGGAGGTCGCCCTGGAGTCGGTCGACACGCTGCCCGGCGGCTGACAGGGGTACGGGGCCGGGGCGGCCTCCCGGGCCCGGGCCCGTACACCGCACCCGGCACCGCCCGGGGCCGCCCGGGCGGCCCGTACCGCTACCGCCGCTCGGTACCCCGGCCCCGTACACCCGCGTCCCGCGGTCCGGGGCCGTCCCGCTGCCCTCTGCGCGCCCCGTCTGCGCGCCCCGTCTGCGCGCCCCGCCCGCTCAGGCCGCCCGGAGCCGCCCGCTCAGCCACTCCAGCGCCGGGGGGATCTCCCGCCGCCAGGTCGTGAAGTTGTGGCCGCCGCTGTCCAGGGTGATCGACGAGACCCGGGCCGGGGCCTTCACCTTCTCAATGAACCGGAGGGTGTCCTTCAGATTGGACTCGCCCTTCTTCGAGGTGGCGACCAGGAAGGACGTCTTCGACGGCGGCTTGTTGTCCAGGCTCCACAGCAGGTTCGCGCGCTTCCGCAGCTCCTTCTTGCCGTGGAAGAGGTCACCGGTCGTGGCGTCCTCGGCCGCCTTGTAGTAGGCGGACAGTCCGGCTCCGGCCGCGAACCGGTCCGGATGGTGCAGGGCGATCTTCAGGGCGCAGTAGCCGCCGGTGGAGTTGCCGATGATGCCCCAGTTCGCGGGCGCGTTCCCGACCCGGTAGGACCCGGCGACCGCGGCGGGCAGGTCCCGCGCGAAGAAGGTCTCGGTCTGCGGTCCGTCCGGGATGTCCACGCACTCGGTGTCCCGGGGCGGCGCCACCGTCGGCCGCAGCATCACCAGGACCATCGGCTGCATCCGGCCTTCGGCCGCCAGCTCGTGGGCGGTCCGCGGATACTTCAGCCCTTTGATCAGGTTCTCGGCGGTGCCGGGGTAGCCGGTGAGCACGATCGCCGCCGGGAAGCGCTTCTTGGCGTACGCGGGCTGGAAGTACTCGGGCGGCAGATAGACGTACGCCGGGCTCTCGATGCCCGACTTCTCGCCCGCCACCGCGACCTTCTGGATCTGGCCGCCCCGCTCCGGCCGCCCGCCCCCGGGGACGTCCAGCGACCGGGTGTCCATCACCTTGATCCGCTTGCCGCCCGCCGAATGGTCGACGACCACCCCGAGGTCCTGCTCCTGGCCGAAGAGGTCGGCCCAGGAGCCGTAGAAGAGGAACGCGTTGTTCGAGGCCAGGCCGACGGAGGCGAAGACGGCGAGCTGGGTGGCGAGGAAGAGCCCGATCCGGCCGGTCAGCGCCCGCCAGCCGGGCCCGGCGAGCCGCGGCCACTGCCAGATCGTCAGGGCGAACAGCAGTACGGCCGCGGTGACGGCCAGGGCCAGGACGGGGGTACTGGTCAGCCCCATGCGCACGGCCTTCCTTCTCCGGGTCCGGGCCGGACGGCCGGGACCTGCTCGATTCGATCAGAAATCCCCGCCGGGGAATGAACCCGGTCAGAAGGGTTTCCGTCCTACAGGGCGCACATCGCCCGTGCCGTCCGACCAACGGCCCCCGGGCAACAGAAACTCTCGCCCGACACGAGACGCACCGGAGCACAGCACTGCCATGTCCGAACCCATAGATGGTGACAAATCGCCATCGGTTCCCTCCCGGCGGACCCGAGACGGATCCGGACGGCCGGAGCCGGGCGGACCGCGGCGGAGAGACCGAAGAAGGAACGGAAGCGGATGATGAGGGAACGAATACAGCGGGCCACGGCCGGCGTGCGGCGGATCCTGCGCGGCCCCCGCCCCGAAGCCGTACCCGCCGTCGTCGGAACGGCCTGCACCCTCGTCGGTCTGATCGACATCGTCTCCGGAATCGTCCCCCGCTTCCGGCACAGCTCGGCCCATGCCCTCGTCGAGGTGCTGCCCGGCGCGACCGGCCCCTTCGCCGCCGCCCTCTCGCTCTCCGTCGGTGTCCTGCTGCTGCTCCTCGCCCACGGCCTCAAGCGCCACAAGCGCCGGGCCTGGCGGGCCGCGGTGGTCCTGCTCCCGCTCGGCGCCTTCGTCCAGTTCTCCTACCGGCAGTCGGTCATCGGCACGGTGGTCTCCCTGGTGGTGCTGGCCCTGCTGCTGCGCCACCGGGAGCAGTTCTCCGCCCTGCCCGACCCCCGCAGCCGCTGGAAGGCGCTGGCGAACTTCGTCCTGATGGGCGGAGGCTCGCTGGCCCTCGGCATGGTCGTCGTCAGCGCCCACCCCGGCCATGAGATCGGCAGCCCCAGCCTGGCGGACAAGCTGGAGCACACCCTCTACGGCCTCTTCGGTTTCGAGGGCCCCATCGGCTACACCGGCGACGACTCCTGGACCGTCGGCTACTCGCTGGGCGCGCTCGGCCTGCTGACCGCCGTCACCACCATCTACTTCGCCCTGCGCCCCGAGCACCCCACGGCCCGGCTCACCGACGAGGACGAACGCAGGCTCCGCGAGCTGCTCGAACGGCACGGCGGCCGCGACTCCCTCGGCCACTTCGCGCTCCGCCGCGACAAGAGCGTCGTCTTCTCGCCCAGCGGCAAGGCCGCGGTCTGCTACCGCGTGGTGTCCGGGGTGATGCTGGCCAGCGGCGACCCCATCGGCGACGTCGAGGCATGGCCCGGCGCGATCGAACGCTTCATGGACGAGGCGAAGGCCCACTCCTGGACCCCCGCCGTGATGGGCTGCTCCGAGACCGGCGGCCAGGTGTGGACCCGGGAGACCGGCCTCGACGCGCTGGAGCTGGGCGACGAGGCGGTGGTGGACGTCGCGGATTTCTCCCTCGGCGGGCGCGCCATGCGTAATGTGCGCCAGATGGTGAAGCGGATCGAACGCAATGGGTACACCACCCGCGTCCGCCGCGCCCGTGATCTCACCGAGCCGGAGCTCGCGCAGGTCAGACGGGCCGCCGCGGACTGGCGGGGGACCGACACCGAGCGCGGCTTCTCCATGGCGCTGGGGCGGATCGGGGACCCGGAGGACGGGGACGCGGTGATCGCCACCGCCCACAAGGACGATCCGGACTCCCCGTACGGCGACCTGAAGGCGATCATCCACTTCGTTCCCTGGGGCCAGGACGGCATGTCCCTGGAGCTGATGCGGCGCGACCGCTCGGCCGATCCGGGGATGAACGAGCTGCTGATCGTGGCCGCGCTCCAGGCCGCGCCCGGGCTCGCGATCGAACGGGTCTCCCTCAACTTCGCCATGTTCCGCTCGGCGCTCGCCCGCGGCGAGAAGATCGGGGCCGGGCCGGTGCTGCGGCTCTGGCGGGGCCTGCTGGTCTTTCTGTCGCGCTGGTTCCAGATCGAATCGCTGTACAAGTTCAACACCAAGTTCCAGCCCCGGTGGGAGCCGCGGTTCGTGGTCTTCCGCAAGAGCGGCGACCTGCCGCGGATCGGCTTCGCGGCGATGCAGGCGGAAGGTTTCGTCCCGCCAGGGCCGCCCCGCCCGTTCTCGGCCCGCCGGCCCCCGCGGCCCGAGCGCCCCTGCACCCATGTGATCCCGGTGGCCGCCCGCGCCGCGTCCGGGGTGGGCCGCGCGGCCTGAGCCGTACGGCCCCGGGTTCCGGGTTCCGGCCGCTGCCGGACCGCCGCCCGACCGCTGCCCGACCGGCTCCGGACCGCGTAGGGGCGCGTAGGGGCGCGTACGGCCCCCTCCCCCGGCCCCGGCGGGACAGTGGCCACGACCGCGGCGCCGGGGCGCGGGCCTACGCTGGGGCTATGAGTACGTTGCGTGGATTGCCGGAGTGGGACCGCTGCGCGGTCATGGGCGTGGTGAACGTCACCCCGGACTCCTTCTCCGACGGCGGCCGCTGGTTCGACACCGCCGCCGCCGTCAAGCGGGGCATAGACCTCGTCGCGGACGGTGCCGACCTGGTCGACGTCGGCGGCGAGTCCACCCGGCCGGGCGCGAGCCGGGTCGACGAGGAGGAGGAGCTGCGGCGGGTGGTGCCCGTCGTGCGCGGGCTGGCCGCCGAAGGCGTCACCGTCTCCGTCGACACCATGCGCGCGAGCGTCGCCGAGCGGGCCGTCGCCGCCGGAGCCGTACTCGTCAACGATGTCAGCGGCGGTCTCGCCGACCCCGCGATGGTCCCGGCGGTGGCCGCCGCGGGCGTCCCCTTCGTGGTGATGCACTGGCGCGGCTTCAGCCACGACATGAACAGCAGAGCCGTCTACGGAGACGTGGTCGCCGAGGTCGCCCGTGAGCTGCGGGACCGGATGGACGCGGTCGTCGCGGGCGGTATCCCGCCCGAGCGCATCGTCCTCGACCCCGGCCTCGGCTTCGCCAAGGAGGCCGCGCACGATCTGGCGCTGGTCGCCCGGCTCGACGCCCTCCGCGCCCTGGGCCGCCCGCTGCTCGTCGCCGCCTCCCGCAAGCGGTTCCTGGGCCATGTCCTGGCCGGCGGCACCAAGGACGGGGTGCCGCCGCGGGCCCGGGAGCGCGACGCCGCGACGGCCGCGGTCTCCGCGATCGCCGCCTACGAGGGCGCCTGGGCGGTCCGGGTCCACGAGGTGCGGGCCACCGCCGACGCCGTACGGGTCGCCCGGGCGGTCGGGGCCGCCCGGTGAGCCCTGCGGAGCCCCCGTACGGCGACGACGCCCGCCTCCCCGAGGTCGAGGCCGCGAACGCCGCCTTCTACGAGACCCTGGAGCGCGGCGACGCGGCCGCCATGGACGATCTGTGGCTGCTGGACGACGGGGTGTCGTGCGTGCATCCGGGGTGGCCGGTGCTGTCGGGGCGGGGCGAGGTGCTCCGTTCGTACGCGCTGATCATGGCGAACACCGAGTACATCCAGTTCTTCCTGACCGACGTCCGGGCCGGGATCGCCGGGGACACCGCCGTCGTCACCTGCACCGAGAACATCCTCAGCGGCGGCCCGGCGGAGGCGGCCGGGGAGCTGGGGCCGCTGGTCGGCCAGCACGCCGTCGCCACGAACGTGTTCCGGCGCACCGCCGACGGCTGGAAGCTCTGGTCCCACCACGGCTCTCCGGTGCTGATGGAGGAGGACGCGCCCGACGGCGAGGCCGGGGCGGACGGCGGCGGGGCACCGGACGGCTGAGCCGGGGCGGCACCGGGGCCGGGCCCCGGCCGCGAATGCTGTCAGTGGGCGCAGGTAGATTCGAATCGGGCAAAGGCGCCCCCGGCACACCGGCCGGCACGACGCCAGACGACGGACGACAGACAAACCGACTTACGGACAGCAGGAGTGATTCGCGTGGATCGTGTCGCGCTGCGCGGCCTCAAGGCCCGCGGGCACCACGGCGTCTTCCCCCGGGAGCGCGAGGAGGGCCAGACCTTCATCGTCGACCTGGTGCTGGGGCTGGACACCAGGCCCGCGGCCGCCGACGACGATCTGGCGAAGACCGTCCACTACGGCATCGTGGCCGAGGAGGTCGTCGCGATCGTCGAGGGCGATCCGGTGGATCTGATCGAGACGCTCGCCGAGCGGATCGCCTCGGCCTGTCTGAAGTACGACGGCGTCGAGGAGGTGGAGGTCGTCGTCCACAAGCCGGACGCGCCGATCACCGTGCCCTTCGACGATGTCACGATCACCATCCGCCGGAGCCGGGTATGAGCGACCCCACGGTGCAGCCGGTCCCCGCGTCCGTCGTCGAGCAGGTCGACGCGGCGGACACCACCCTCTCCAACCCGCGCCGCGCGGTGATCGCCCTCGGCTCCAATCTGGGCAACCGGCTGGAGACCCTCCAGGGCGCGGTCGACGCGCTGGAGGACACCCCCGGCGTCCGGGTGAAGGCGGTCTCCCCGGTCTACGAGACGGAGCCGTGGGGCGTCGAGCCCGGCTCCCAGCCGTCGTACTTCAACGCGGTCGTCGTCATCCGCACCACCCTGCCGCCGAAGTCCCTGCTGGAGCGGGGACAGGCCATCGAGGAGGCGTACGACCGGGTGCGCGACGAGCGGTGGGGCCCGCGGACCATCGACGTCGACATCGTGGCGTACGCGGACGTGGTCTCGGACGACCCCGTGCTCACCCTGCCGCACCCCCGGGCCCATGAGCGCGCCTTCGTGCTCGCTCCCTGGTCCGACGTCGAACCCGGCGCCGAGCTGCCGGGCCGGGGTCCGGTCGGGGCGCTGCTGGACTCGGTGGGGCGGGACGGTGTCGCCGTCCGGCCCGATCTGGAACTCCGTCTGCCGGAGTAGTCGTTAGGCTCGGTGCAGACATACGGAGGACGGAAGGACGTGGACGCCCGGTGAAGCAGCTACACCTCGGGGTGCTGGCCGGGCTCTTCGCCGTGGCCGGAGTGCTCTCCTGGGCGGCGGCCCGGCTCTGGGACTCCCTGGGCACCCTGCCCGCGGTCCCGCTGGCCGCGCCGATCGTCCTCGCCGTGATCGCCGCGGTCCTGCTGGCGACGGCGCTCTCCCTGCGCTCCCGGCTCAAGGCCCAGCGCGAGCGGCGCCCCGGCGCAAAGGGCGTCGAACCGCTGATGGCGGCGCGGGCGCTGGTCTTCGGCCAGGCGAGCGCGCTGGTCGCGGCGCTGGTGAGCGGGATGTACGGCGGCGTGGGCGTCTTCCTCCTGGGCTCCCTGGACATCCCGGCCCGCCGGGACCAGGCGATCTACGCGGGCGCCTCGGTCCTCGCGGCGGCCGCGGTGGTGGCGGCGGCCCTGTTCCTGGAACGCGTCTGCAAACTCCCCGACGACCCGCAGGGCGGACCCCACCCGAAGGGCCACGCCCCGGCGTAACGCCTCCGGCGGGGGTGCGCTGTGGACCAGGCCCGCGCCTCACGTTTGGGGCGTAGCCCTTCGGGTGCGCGCCCCGGTTTTCGGAGTGGTCATGGCCGTCACGAACGTTCCAGTTCGGACATGAGCAGCCGCAGGGTCAGTGAGTGCTTTTCCGGCGGCAGTTCATGGAGTGCTGCCCGTGCGTAGGCCGTGCCCCCGGCCTGATCGCCGGCGCGGGCAAGCATGAGACCACGATGGAGTTCAAGGTGCGTGGCGAACCGCGGCAGCGTGGCGGGTAGTTCCCGGCGGGCCGCTTCCTGCGCTGCCACCGCTGTGTTCTCGTCTCCCAGACGGGCGGCAAGCAGCGAGATGAACACGTTCATACGCCACCAGGGCACAGCGTAGTCAGAGGTCTGTTCGTACGATCCGGCGGCATCGAACACGCGGCGGCCTTGATCCATGAGCTCCCGCGCTGTTGCGTGGTCGCCTCGGATGGCCGAAGCATGAGCCTTGCCCATGATGGCGTTCAGCAGCCCCAGGGAGGGCCTGCCGCTGATCGCCATGGCCTGATCGGCAAGTACGTCGGCGACCCCGAGTGACGCCCCCTCATAGCCCAAGGCGATTGCTGCACGGCCCCGGACCCATACCCGTGTCTGTTCGTCCCCTGATTCATCAGCGGCTCTGGCTGCCATGCGGTACCAGCCCACGGCCTTGGAGCCGTCGGAGCCGGGAAAGGTCTTGGCATAGAGCGTCATCAGCCTTGCTGCGACGGACCAGAGCTGCGGGGTGTCGAGTTGCTGTTGCACCACCACCAGCTCACCCGACACCCGTCGCTGGATGTCGGAAGCACCAAGGCTCATGTACTCCGTTCCGTACGTTGCAAGCTTGGCCTCCCAGTCGTCCCCTGTGGGTCCCTTGGCGAGTCGGGCCGCGAATCCCGCGCTGAGCAGGTCGGAGGCCACTATGGGCGCTATGGCGGTGGCTGCAACATCGCTGAGTAACGTACGGCGCTTCACTTCACCCTCAAGCACGGCTAGAGACACTTCCAGGACGGTTGAGAGGCACCGGAGGTAGTAGGGTCCCGGCGTCACCTTGGAACGCTCCCAGCGGCTGACGTACTCCCGGTCAAGGTTCGCCCCGAAAGCGCCGTTGATCTCCGACGCCAGTCGGCCCTGCGACCAGCCGCGAGCCTTGCGCAGGTCCCTGATCAGTTCCCCGATGGCCATGGGCCCATCCTGCCCCTGTCGTTGCCCGTTGCTCGACGGATAAGGGCGGCTGAGGACTACTTGCCCCCACAGACGCCCCTACGCAACCTCTGGCGGCACATCGAAGGTATGGGGCACCGGAGGAGGTACGGCCATGAACGAGCCGCCGCATCACCGCCGGGCCCCGGACCAAGAGACCGGACTGGTCCGGGCCCTTCAGGGCGACGAACAGCCCTCGACTACCCAGGGATGACACCGTGCCCCTTACCGAGCCATCGCACCTCCCAGCCCCGAACAGGGCGACCAGCCCCTTACGTACCCGCCGGGCTGTTCGGAACCTGTTGGAACCGCAGACACTCACCCCTGCCGATCTCGGCCTGGTGCTTCTGGTCACCGAGGACCCCGCCGACCGACCCATGCCTACCGTCACGACCGCCGAGATTCCCGCCGTGGTGCGGGAGGCAGCGCAGCTCGGAATCCGGTCCGTGAAGCTGTTCGCGGAGTCCGCCGAACGGGACGCCCTCGGTGAAGTCGCGCTGGCTGCCGACTCGCTGATGTCCCGCGCCATCCATGCCTGTAAGGACACCGCGCCCGCCCTCGCGGTCATGACGGAAACATGCCTGTGCTCGTACACCCCGGACGGGCTCTGCTACCTCACGGACCAGCGGGGACGCCCCAACATCAAAGCGACCGTCTCGGCCACTGCCGCGCAGGCAATCGCCCACGCGGAGGCGGGGGCGGACATCGTCGGTCCGGCATCCATGGTCCTCGGCACCGTGGGGGCCGCGCGCAAGGCACTGGACGAAACCGGACACTACGGGGTCAGTGTGATGCCCCACGTGATCTTCTGGAGCTCGTTGTACGACGCGTTCCGCGAAACGATGGGGGCAACGCCGAAAGCGGGACTCGACCGGGAGTTCCAGATCAACCCCGGCAAGGCTGATCAGTTCGTCGACACGGCCCTGCAGATGACAACGGACGGGGCCGACATGATCTTGTTGGAGCCCGCGCAGTTCACCGCGGACGTACTCGCCACCCTGCGGACACAGACCCGCGCGCCGCTGTTCCCGTTCTCGGTGTCCGGGGAGTACCACACCCTGACCTGCGTGGACCCGGCTACAGGAACACGCGACGTGCGGCTGTTGGTCGAGCTCTTCACCATGCTGAAACGCACGGGCGCAGCCGCGACCCTGACCTATGCGGCGCTCGACATCGCGCGGCGGCTCACCTAGGTCGTCTCTTTCGGATCTTGCCGGGCTCGCGTGCCCTGGCACCGCGCCTCGCTGCGTTGTCGTCAATCACCAATGCTCCGCAGTGGCTCA
>NZ_JBSFNQ010000128.1:0-15310 GCF_053981115.1 Streptomyces sp. NPDC003691
GGCTGCGCCACGGGCTCGAGGTCGCCGTGGCCGACCAGAGCACGCTCAGGTTCTCGGCCGCGCCGGAGGCGCCGTACGACACCTCGGCGCCGTTCTCGTCGAGGGTGTGGGTGCGCCAGTAGACGTCCCACTTGTCGTCGACGTGCTCCGGGACCTTGCCCTCCGGGTAGCGGACCCAGCCGTCCGCCGGTTCGTCGCCGTCCGCCACGCAGTCCGAGCCCGAGCTGTTGACCGCGAGGACCGGATAGTGGCCGCCGCCGCAGATCGCCTCCTTGAAGGCGCAGCCCGTCAGGGCCGCGGAGGCCGCGACGGCGAGGGCCGCGGCCAGGACGGCGGTGGTGCGGCGGACGGGGCGGGGTGCGGGCACGGCGTCGGTCTCCTGTCGTTCGTCTGACGGGACCACTGTGCCGCGCCGCCGGAACCGCCGCGTGAGTACGGGTACTCAGGGGGAACCCGCTTCCGGCACTCAGATACCGAAGGCCGCCGGGTAGTGGATCGTCCCCGCCGGTGCCGGGCGTCCGGGGTCGAGCGTCAGTGCCATCATCGCCTCGTCCGGCACCTCGAACGGGGCGCTGATGCCCAGCCCCGAAGCCGGGACGAAGCCGAACCGCGGATAGTAGGCCGGATGGCCGAGGACCACGACGGTGTTCTCGCCCAGCTCCCGGGCGGCATCCAGCGCGGCACGGACGGCGGCCGTACCGGCGCCGGTCCCCTGATGGGAGGGGAGGACCGCGCAGGGCGCCAGGGCGAGCGCGGGCTCCGTCCCGATCCGGCAGCGGGTGAGCAGGGCGTGCCCGGCGACCCGGCCGTCCGCGGCCACGGCGAGCAGGGACAGACCGTCGATCCACGCCCCGGGATCGGCCCGCAGAGCGTCCACGAGATCGGCCTCCAAGGCCGTCGGGAACGCGGCGAGGTTGATCTCACGGACCGCCGCAATGTCGTCGGGGGTCTCCGGGCGAGTGGTCCATCCGGTCATACAGGTCATTCCATTCTCTGATGTCCGCCGGGGCAGATCGTGACGCAACGGGTCGAAGCGCCGTCACGGTAACACGCACCGCCGCAACGGCCCCCGGAGGCGGCCGGGGGAGGCACGGGCCCGAACGGCGTCGTCGGCAGCGGCCTGCGGAGCGCCGGCGCACCGTCACCACACCCGCCGGGCAGGGGTGTTGCCGGTGCGGTACGGCCCAGGTGCGGCGAACTGGCAGGGTCCCGGCCCCACCGGCCCCGGCGCCCACGGCCCGTGGCAGACTCGCGCTCATGCGGCCTGATCCCGGACTTCTGCGCGACATGATTGCTTCGGTGCCCGGTATCACGGTGGAACCGGACGGGGCGAAGTCCGCGGCGGCGATCCGTGCGACGGAAGCCGTCACCGGCCCGCTCGGCCCCTCCTACCGGTGGTGGCTCGCCGAGTACGGGGAGGGCGCCCTCGACGGAGCCCCGGTGGCGACCGTGGCACCTCTCCACCGGATCGGTTCGATCGGCCTCCTCGACGGCTGGCACGGCGGTGACCGGCTGCCGTTCCACCACGAGGGCGACGGCGGCGACTCCTACGCGTTCGACCTGACGGCCGCCGGGCCCGAGCGGCCCGTGGTCCGCCGGGACCACTTCACCGGCGAGGAGGAACGGATCGCCGAGTCCTTCGCCGGCTTCCTCTCGGTATGGGCCGCACGCGCCCTCGGACTCCGGGACGGACCGAACCCGGCGGTCGCCGCGCTCTGGCGGACGGCTTCGGGCGCCGTGCTGCCCGGCGGCACCGTCGTCTACGGCCCCGCGCTCTTCCGGGAGCGCAACGAACGCCACGGCATCGCGGAGCGCGCGCCGCACTGGGTGCTCGCCGGTGACGACGGCGCCGGTACGGGGCTGTTCATGCGCCGCCACGGCCGGGACCGCGCCTCGGTGTACCGGCTCGCGATCGGCGAGGCCGCGAACGACATCGGGGAACGCGGCACGTTCGTCACGGACGACCTGTGCGGTTGGCTCGGCCGGACCGCCGGGGACACCCCGGACACCCCCGGGGCGGACCTTCCGGACTGCTGAAGGCCCGGGCTCCGGACACCGCCAGGGACTCCGCTCCGGACTCCGGTCCAGCCGGGTGCGGAGAAGCACGAGTCAAGCCCGGAAAACGGGCATAAACCATCATAGGGTTGACTTATGAGTCACCGTATCCCCGGTACCGGCCGCCGCCCGGGCTATCTCGCCGCGGCCGCGGTCTTCGCCGTGGGGATGGCCGGGACCACGCTGCCCACCCCTCTCTACGGCCTGTACCGCGAGGAGATCGGCTTCTCCGAGCTGACCGTGACGCTCGTCTTCGCCACCTACGCGATCGGCGTGATCCTCACCCTGCTGCTCGCGGGCAACCACTCCGACCGCGCGGGCCGGCGGCCCGTCCTCTTCTGCGCACTGCTGTGCGGTGCCGCGAGCGCGGTCTGTTTCCTGCTGGAGAACGGGCTGCCGCTGCTCTACACGGGCCGGGTGTTCTCCGGCCTCTCGGCCGGACTGCTCAGCGGGGCCGCCACCGTCACCGTGCTGGAACTCGCCGGGCCCGGCAGACGCTCCAGGGCCGGATTCGCCGCCACCGCCGCCAATATGGGCGGCCTGGGCTGCGGGCCGCTCATCGCCGGATTCCTGGCCGAGTACGCGCCCGCGCCGCTGACGCTGCCGTTCGTGGTCCATCTCGTCCTGCTCGGCCTGGCCTGCGCGGTGGTGGCGGCCCTGCCGGAGACCGTGGCGGATCCGCGGCCCCGTGCCCCCCTGCGGCCGCAGGGGCTGTACGTCCCCGCCGGGGTACGGCCCGTCTTCGTACCGTCCGCCGTCGCCGCCTTCGCGGGCTTCGCCCTCCTCGGCCTGTTCACCGCCGTCGCGCCCAGCTTCCTCGCCGAGACCCTCGGCGAACGGAATCTCGCGGTCACCGGAACCGTGGTGTTCTGCGTTTTCCTGGCCTCCACCGCCGGACAGGCCGTCACGGGCCGGCTCTCCGCGGGTACGGCCCTGCCCCTGGGCTGTGCCGTACTGGTGGCCGGGCTGCTGCTGGTCGGTGCCTCGCTCGCGGTCCGCTCCCTCGCCCTGCTGATCGCCGGCGGGGTCTGCGGGGGCTTCGGCCAGGGCATGGCGTTCCGCGCGGGCCTGGCCGCGGTGAGCGCCGCCGCGCCCGCGGCCCACCGGGCCGCGACCGTCTCCTCGTTCTTCGTCGTCGCCTACACCGGGATCTCGCTGCCCGTCATCGGGGTCGGTGCGCTGGCCGTGGCCCTGGGGGTCCGCGACGCGGGGATGATCTTCGCGGGCTGTGCGACGGTGGTGGCCCTCGGCACCGGGCTCTGGCTGTACCGCAGGCGTACGGAGCTGACGGCGCCCCCGGCCTGACGCCCGCTCCGGCGGCCCGGCGCTCGGCCTGTTCCGGGGCCGCGCCCGCTCCGGGTGTTCCGGGCTCCTGCCCGCACTGTCGCCGGACGCGCCAGGTCGTGCCGTGCCCGTACCTGCTCCGCCCCTGCCAGGTGGTCTGCTCGTGCCGGGCCCCCGCCCTGACGCCCGCCCGGTACGCCCCGGCCCCGGCCCGCCCCCACTGCCCCCGCCCGCCCGCACCCGGGTACCGGCCGGCCGCCGTACTGAGTATCCGCACTCAGGCCCCGGCGCCCGGCGTTCCGCCAGGATGGGGCGCGTACCGTTCACCGAGGCCGGGAGGGCCCGTCGTCATGCTGAGTCCGCTGTCGGATGTCCTGGTACCCGCGGTCGGGCGCCTCTCGGTGACCGCCGATCCGGCGGCCGTCCTCGCCCCGGGCAGCATCGTCGTGGCCAACCACACCTCGCTCGCCGATCCGGCCGTGGTGCTGGCCGCTCTCCGCCGCCAAGGGGCCGAGCCCGTCGTCCTGGCCGCCGCCGGGCTCTGGCGGATACCGGTCCTCGGCGGCGCCCTCACCCGCGGCGGGCACATACCCGTCCACCGGCACGACCGGCGCGCGGCCCGGGCACTCGACGACGCGGCCGCGGCACTGGCGCACGGTCGCCTGGTCCTCGTCTACCCGGAGGGCGGTATCGCGGCCCGGCCGGGCTCCGGCGAGGAAGCGCCGGGCGCCTTCCGTACCGGCCCCGCCCGGCTCGCCGCGCTCACCGGGGCCCCCGTGGTCCCCGTCGGCCAGGCGGGCGCCCGCCGGATCACCTCCGGCTCCCTGCCGCGGCAGCTGGCCGGTGTGCTCACCGCCCCGCTGCGCCGCCCCCGGCTGCATGTCCACATCGGGGCGCCGCTCCGGCCGGACCCCGACCCGCGTCTCGGTACGGCGCAGCTCCGTACCGCCGTCACCGGCGCCTGGCGCACGGCCGCGGCCCGGCTCGGCGAACCCGCCGCACTCGCGGAGGACGACCCGGTCCCCGCGGCGGCGCGGTGACACCGCGGCGGAACGGGCACGCGGACGGCGTACCGGGCGTACGGACACCCCGGGCCGACGGTCCGGTCCGGGAGGACCGCCGCTATTCCGCGGCCGGCGGCCGGTGGACGTACCGGCCCATCGCCATCAGCGGGAACACCAGCCGGTACAGCGGATAGCCGAAGAACAGTTCACCGGGGTGTCCGACGCCCGTGTGGACGTCCTCCGCCCAGTCCCCGTCGTCCAGCTGGTGCTCCGTCAGCCAGTCCAGACCCCGGCGCACCCGCTCGTCGCCCGCCGGGATCCGGGCCGCGTGGAGCGCGAGCAGCGCCCAGGCGGTCTGCGAGGGGGTCGAATCGCCGCGGCCGTGGTGCTCCGGCGCGTCGTACGCCCGGCAGTCCTCGCCCCAGCCGCCGTCCGGATTCTGGTGCTCCGTCAGCCAGCGCACCGCACGGCGGACCGGTTCGCTGCCGGGCGCGACACCGCAGGCCACCAGCGCGGGCACGGCCGCACCGGTGCCGTAGAGGTAGTGCACGCCCCAGCGACCGTACCAGGCACCCGACGGGGCCTGTTCGGCCAGCAGCCAGTCCACGCCCCGCCGGACCCGGGGATCGCCGGAGAGCCCGAGCTCGCCCATCGTCTCCAGGACGTGCCCGGTCAGATCGCCGCCCCAGGGCGGGTCGATGACGGGCCCGTAGTCGCAGAACGGGAGCCGGGAGACCGCCCGGGAGAGCGCGGGAACGTTCCCCGGGTCGTACGTCGCCCAGCCCCCGGCGTCCGACTGCATCCCCAGCAGCCACCCGGTGCCCCGGCCCAGCGCCGCGGTGACCCGGCCGGCCGGCTCCGCGCCGGGGGGTTCCGCGCCGCCCGCCGCGGCGGGCCCGGTCTCCCGCGCCGACCGGTGCAGCGCCAGCAGCACCGCCGCCGTGTCGTCCGTGTCGGGATAGTGCGTCAGCTCCGGGGCGAACGACCAGGCGCCCGGCTCCAGCGCCGGGCGCGGCACCGCCCAGTCGCCGCGGGTCCTGACCTCGCTGTCCAGCAGCCGGTCCACCGCCGTGCGGACCGCCGGACGGTCCGCCGGAACCCCGGCGTCGAGCAGGGCCAGCACCGACAGCGCGGTGTCCCACACCTTCCCCGGGCAGGCGACGATACGGCGCGCCGGGCCCTCCGCCGTGTCCACCGGGACGGCGAACCCGTCCAGTCCGCCGAGCGCGGCCCGCATGACCGGATGCTCCCGGCCGTATCCGGCCGTATGCAGGGCGAGTACCCCGAACAGGCTCACCGGATGCACGGCGAGCCAGCTGCCGTCCCGCTCCTGGTGGTGCAGCAGCCACTGCTCCGCCGCGCGCAGGGCGGCGCGGCGCAGCGGCCCGAACGGACGGCGCTGGTACCGCTGGAGCACCACCGAGTCCGTCCGTTCGAACAGTCCGGCCACGCTGCGCCGCGGATGGCGGTGGCGCCGCGGCTCCGCCCCGTACGGAATCAGCTCGGCCGCACTGAAACCGGGATTGCGTACGGGACGGTGGGCGCAGACGATGGCGAGCGGCGGCAGGGCGATCCGGGACCAGCCGGCGAAGGCGTACATGGAGAACGGGCTGCGCTTCGGCAGGAAGATCTGCTCCGGCATCATCACCGGGACGTCCGTCCAGGACCCGAGACCGAACAGAGCCAGCCAGAAACGGGTTCCGGTCCGGGACGCGGCCGGACCCCCGGCCTCGCGGACGAAGTGCGCGGCCCGCTCCATATGCGGGGCGCGGGAGTCGTCACCGGCCACCCGCAGGGCCACATAGGCCTCGATGGTGGTGGAGAGATTGCCCGGGCCGCCGGGGGAGTGGGGCCAGCTTCCGTCCGCCGACTGCCGGTCGCGCAGCCAGCGGGCGGTGGCCTCGGTGACTTCCGGCGTACGGATGCCCAGGAACTCCCTGAGTAAGAGATCGTCGGCATCCATCGCGACGTTGCTGAACATCGGCCCGTACCACCAGCCGTCGGACTGCTGCCGGGCGAGCAGCGCATCGATGCCCCTGGAAATGATCGCAGAGTAATCGGCCATGACGGGTCTCCCGAGAGTGAGTTCGGCCGAGAGTGATTTCGTTGATCGGCTTTCCGGTTTTTTGCTTTCCTTGACTCTCATCATTGACGGCCCCGAACGGCCTGTCTACGGTGGAGTGGCTGTCGGGCCCTCCGGAGTCGGGAGTGGTGTCGGAGATGGATGCTCCGCAATCGGACGACTTCCCTCAACTTGACCAAGACCTTCAGCTCGTCGCTCAGCGGCTACGCGAACTGGCGCAGGTACCGGATCGCCGGATCCGGCGTCTTCTGGAGTACACGATGGAGCGCAGCGGCCGATTATTCCGGCCGTCCCTGGTGCTGGTCTCCGGCTATCTCTGCGCCCCCGATCCCAGCGCCCGGGCCGGCCCTCGGAGCATCGAGGCCGCGGCCGCCGTAGAACTGCTCCACCTGGCAACACTCCAGCACGACGATCTGATTGACGAAGCGAGCACCCGTCGCGGACGCTCCACCGTCAGCGCCGAGTTCGGACCGGCCGGCGCCCTTCTCGTCGGCGATTACCTGCTCGCCCAATGCATGCAGATTTCAGCCGCGCTCGGGCCGGTGGAGGCGGAAACCGTCTCCAAGACGCTGACCGAAATGTGCAGCGGGCAGATGCTGGAAACCTTCGGCCTCTACGAGCGCCGCCGGACTCTCGAAGACTACTTCGCGGCGATCTCCGGAAAGACCGCATGCCTCATGCGGACGAGTGCCTTCCTCGGCGCGATGGAGTCCGGTGAAGATCCTGCGGATCATTCCGACTTCGCCGCCTACGGACAGCACCTGGGTATGGCATTCCAGATCTGGGACGATGTTCTCGATCTCTGCGCACCGGCCGCGGTCACCGGAAAACAACAGGCGAAAGATCTCGACAATGGCGTCTACACCCTTCCGGTGATCTATGCGATGCGGGAATGGGCCGCGGACCTCGGTCCCCTGCTCACCCGGGTCCCGCTGGGCCCCGTGGAACGCGCCTCCGTCGTCGACCTGCTGAAGCGCTCGGGCTCCCTCGACCGGGCCTTCGCCACCGCGGGCACCCATCTCGACGAGGCGGTGGGATCCGTCGCCCGGGCCTTCGCCCGGCGGCCCCGCCCCGCCACCGCGGCGGGCCGCGGGGACGACGACCCCGTCGCCCGGGTACGGACCTTCACCCGCCGGCTCGTCCCCCGCCACCCGGTACTCGACGCCGTCGGGCTCGGCCCGCACGCCGGGGCGGCGATGCCATGAGCGCCGCCGCGCACAGTGCCCCGCCGCCGCTGGGCCCGGCGGAGTTCGGCGCGCTCAGCCCCCAGGAGCGGGTCACCGCCGCCAGGACCGCCCCCGGCGCCGGGGGCCTCGCCCGGACCGCGCGCCTCACCGTCATGCTGGGGCGGCCCCGGACCTGCATTCCCGGGGTGATCGCCTTCGCCCTGGGCTACACCCTGGTCCGCTCCGACCCCGACTGGCGCTTCCTCTTCGGGGCCTTCATGGTCTGCGTCGCCGGGCTCCTGGCCAACCTCTACAACGTCATCACCGACCTGGGCGAGGACAGCCGCAACCTCCCCGGCCGGCTCTGGCTGGTGCACGCCCTCGGCTACCGCAGGCTCGTCGCCGCCACGGCCGTCCTGTCCGTGGTGGTCGCCCTCTCCGGACTGCTCTACGGCGTCCCCTTCGCCCTCTTCGCCCTCGCGGTCCTGACCGGCGTCCACCAGTACTCCTTCGCCCCGCTGCGGCTGAAGGCCCGTCCGTTCCTCGGACTCGCCGGCTTCAGCCTGGCCGTCTGCGGCCCCTTCCTGCTGGGCTACTTCGGCGCCCTGCGCGCCGTCCCCGTCCCGTCGGCCGACGCCTGGTGGCTGCTGGGCTACCTGGCCGTGTGGTTCATCGCCAAGGGGATGGTCAAGAACGTCCCCGACCACGCCGGGGACCGGTCGTCCGGACTCCGTACCTCCGCCACGGTGTTCCCGACCCGGCGCGCCGCGGCCGTCGCCGCCTGCGCCGCGACCACCGTCGCCTATCTGTCCTTCCCGGTCCTCGTCGCCGCCGGGGCCGCCCCGCCGCGCGCCCTGGCCGTCATGGCGTTCGCGCCCGTCGCCCTCGCCCTGGGCGCCGCCATGGTCGCGGCGGAGGACCACGCCCGGGCCAACACCGTCCTGAAATGGGACATGTGGCTGTCGACCGCCTATCTCGTCGCCGTCCTGCTGCTGATCGCCCCCGGGAAACCGGCCGTCCTTGCGGTCGCCGGGGGACTCGCGGTCCTGGCCGGCAGCGATCTCCTCGCCCTCGACTCCCGGCGGGCCGCGGACACTGCGGCCACGGCTGACACTGCGGCCACGGCCGACACCGCGGGCACGGCTGACACTGCGGGCACGGCGGCCACCGAGGGCAGCGCCCCGGCCGCGCCCGGCCCGGACACCGCCGTCCCGCCGGATTCCCACCCGGCCCCGCCGGTTCACCGCACCGTCCGGCCGGGCGGTTCCGCCGCTCCGCCGGCTGCCCGCACCCCGGCGGAACCGCACGACGATACGAAAGGCACAGCGCCGTGAAGACCCTGACGACGCTCCCCGGGCCGCGCAGGCCGGACGACGTACTGCGGGCCCTGGCCGCGTTCCGCCGCTCCGTCCCCGAAGGGCTGACCCACCTCCACGACGGCTACGGACCCATCAGCTCCCTCGGCGTCCGCGCCACCCGCTGGGTCTTCCTCTTCGGCCGCGAGGCCAACGAACTCGTCCTCACCGACCCCGAACGCTTCCGCTTCGCCGGCGGCTACGAGATCCTCCGGCCGATCGCCGGATCCACCGCCCTCGTCCTCAGCGACGGCCCCGAGCACCGGCGCCGCCGGGAGGCCGTCCACGGCGTCTTCCAGCGGGAGGCCACGACCGGACACCTCGCCCTCGTCCTGGCCGCCGTCGACGCGATGATCGACACCTGGCGGCCCGGCAACCGTATCGACGTCTACGCGGCCCTGCGGGCCGCCGTGCGCGACGCCACCGTCGAAGCCTTCGGCGGCCCCCGCCTCCTCGACCAGAGCGCCCGGCTCGGCGAACGCCTCGAACGCGTCCACGGCATGCTCAACGACGCGCCCCTGCGCTCCCTGCTGACCTGGAACCTCCCCCTGCTGCGCGACGGCGGCCCACGCGCGGCGCTCGCCGCCGTCGACACGGCGGTCCGCACCGAGATCCGCACCCGCCGCCGGGCCGCCGACCCCGGCGACGACCTCATCGGCGCCATGCTCCGCGCCGACCCGGCCATGACGGACACCGAGACCCGCGACATGTTCGTCAGCCTGCTGATCGCCAGCTACGACCCCGTCAGCGCGGCCCTCGGCTGGGCCGTCCACCAGCTGCTCGCCGACCCCGGCCGCTGGGAGCGGATCCGGGCCGAGGCCGCCGGGCTGCCGGGACGCGGCCCGGTCGACCCGGCCGGACTGCGCCGCCTCGGCGGGCTCTCGGCCGCCGTCCAGGAGACCCTGCGCATGCACCCGCCGGTGGTGGCCTGCCCGCGGCGGGCCGCCGTCCCCTTCACCTTCGCCGGACACCGGCTGCCCGCGGGCACCCGGGTGCTCGTCAGCCAGTACGTCACCCAGCACGACCCCGCCGACTTCCCGGCCCCGTACCGCTTCCGCCCCGAACGCTGGGACAAGGACCGCGACGGCTACCTGGCCCCCCGCCCGTACGCCTATCTGCCGTTCGGCACCGGCACCCGGCGCTGTCTCGGCGGCGGGCTCGCCTCCGTCTGCGTGCCGGCCGTCCTGGCCCGTCTCGCCCGCCGCGTCGACCTGCGGGCCGACGCGCCGCCGCCGCGGGCCGGCGGCATCGCCGCCCACTATCCGCGCGACGGCGTCATGGTCAGGGTCGTCGGCGTCCGCGCCGAGGACGGCGCGGAGGCCCGCCGATGACCCCCGACCGGCCCCCGCCCCCGCTTCAGCCCGCGGTCCAGCCCCCGGTCCCGCCCGCGCCGGAGGCGGTCACGATGCGGCGGCTGCTGTACGGGCCGCTGCTCGCGGGGGCCCTGTGCACCGCGACCGAACTGGGCCTCCCCGAGCTGCTGCACCAACGGCCGCGGACCGCCGCCGGGCTCGCCGACCGGGTCGGCGCCTCCGCCGACTCCCTGGACCGGCTGCTCCGCTGCCTGGCCGCCTTCGGCGTCGTCAACGCCACCGGCGACCGCTACGTCCTCACCTCCCTCGGGGAGACGCTGCGTCCCGGGGTGCCCGGCTCCGCACTGCCGACGGCGCGGCTCGTCCAGCGGGTCATGGCACCCGTCTGGCACCGGCTGCCCGACGCCGTCCGCAGCGGCAAACCCGCCTTCCCCGAGGTGTACGGCCACGGCTTCTTCGACCATCTGGCCCTCGACCCCGCGCTCCGGGAGGTCTTCGACCGCTCCCAGGCCGCCGGGCTGGACCTCGAACTCCCCGGGGTGCTGGCGGCTGTCGGGGAATCCGGCGGACAGACCGTCGTGGACCTCGGGGGCGGTGACGGCGCCCTCCTCGCGGCTGTCCTCGCCGCCCGCCCCGGCGCCCGCGGCGTCCTCGCGGACAACGACCCCACCGCCCTCGGCCGGGCGCGTACCGCCCTGGCCGCCGCCGGGCTCGGCGACCGGTGCGCCGTACGGAGACTGGACCTCTTCACCGGCGAACTCCCGGCGGGCCCCCATACCTTCCTGCTCCGGCACATCCTCCACGACTGGGGCGACGACGACTGCGCCGCCCTGCTGCGGCGCATCCGCGCGGCCCTCGCGCCGGGCGGTCGGCTGCTGGTCGTCGAGCACGCCGCCGGGGCCTCCGCGTCCTCGTCCGAAGGCACCGGGGTCGCCGCGCTGATGGACCTCTACATGCTCTCCCTGTTCCCCGGCGGCCGGGAGCGCACCCAGGACCGGCTCCGCGCCCTCCTGACGGCCGCGGACCTCGTACCCGGCGAACCGGCCCCGCTGCCCACGGGTTCCGTGGTCCTGACGGCCCGCCCCGCCGGAGAAGGATCCTGAGATGCCGCCCGGACCCCACCCTCCCCGCAACCCGCCCCCGGCGGGCCCCTCCGCGGAGTCCCCGGACCCGGCTGTCCGCCCGGCCGATGCACCGGACGGGACGGGCCCCGCCGCCGCCCCGCGGCGCGCGGTCCCCGGCGCGGCCGGTCCGGCGGCTCCGGTCCCGGTCCCGGGGCCGGGGCCGGGCAGGTCGCCCGGGGACCCGGCCGTCACCGCCGGTGAGTCCCGGCCGCCGGGGGAGCGCGGTGCCGCCCGGGGCTCCGGCGCGCCGTCCGGGGGAACGGACGGCGAGCCCGGTACGCCGGGTGCCGTTCCGGGTGCCGATCCGGGCGGTGGTCCGGGCGGTGGTCCGGGCACAGACCGGGGTGAGACCGGGTCCGGTACGCCGGGGGTGCGCGGCGTGGCTCCGGGCCCGGTGGCTGCCGGGGCGCAGACGGAGGCCGGAGCCCACGGAGCACCGGCCGGGCCCGACGGCGGGACCGCCGCGCGAAGCGCCGTACTGCAGTGGCTCGTGGACTTCGTCGGGCAGCCGCACCGCGACCTGGGGCGGGACGGCGCCGTCTGCCCCTTCGTGGAACCCGCCCTCCGCGCCGACGCACTCGTCCTCGAAGAGCGCACCGGATACACCGACCCGACCCCCGGCGCCCTGCGCGACCTCCTGCGCCGGATGGCCGCCTCCTTCACCGCCCTGCCCCGGGCCGGGGCCCTGCGCGCCCTCGTCGTCGTCCTCCCGGACTTCCCGGAGAGCCGGGGCCACCTCCTCGACAGCCTCCAGGCCGAGGCCAAACCCCGGCTCGCCGAAGAGGGGCTGATGCTCGGCCAGTTCCACCCCCGATGCGACGACCGGGCCGTCCGCAACCCACGGCTCCCCGTCTCCCGGGCCCCCGTACCCCTCCTCGCCCTGCGCGACATGGCCCTCCACGACATCCTCTTCCTCGACTCGGACGCCCGCTGCTTCCACGCCTACCGGCGCCGCTTCGCCGACCGCTACGGCGACCCCGGTGACGAAGCCGGGGCCCGTACCCTCTTCCGTCGCCGCTACGCCCGGGCCGGGCTGCGGTTCGGTGCCGCCGCACTCCCTTCCGGAGGCCCGCGATGACCAACCCGCCGCGGCCACGGCCCGCCACCCCCCAGGAGCTGTTCGACCGGGCCGCGCACCGCTACGACACCTTCAACTCCCTCCTCAGCCTCGGCACCGACCGGCGCTGGCGGCGGGCCGCCGCGGCCGCACTGCCCGACCGGGGCCATATCCTCGACATCGCCACCGGCACCGCTTCGCTGGCCCTCGCCACCGCCCGCCGCGCACCCGCCGTCCGGGTCACCGGTGTCGACCTCAACGCCGCCATGCTCGCCGTCGGCACCCGCCGGATCCGCCGCGCCGGACTGGCCGGCCGCATCACCACCCTGCGCGCCCGGGGCGAGCACCTTCCCTTCGCCGACGCCGCCTTCGACGGCGTGTCCATCGCCTTCGCCGTCGACGACATGGCCGACCGCGAGCGCTGCGCCCGCGAGAGCCTGCGCGTGCTGCGCCCCGGCGGGACCCTGGTGCTGCTCGAACTCGGGCTGCCCGAAGGCAGGACGGCCCGCAGACTGTACGAAACGGGCCTGACGGCGATGACCCTCTTCGCCCGGCTCCGCGGGCTGGACGGATACCGGCATCTGCGGGAGGAGATCCTCACCTACCGGGGCGGCGACGCCGTACGGCAACTGCTGCTCGACGCCGGATTCACCGACCCCGGCCGAACCCCGCTGACCGGCGGCCTCGCGGTCCTGCACACCGCCCGCCGCCCCCTCCGCCCCGAACACGGCGGCACCGCACGCGGAGGCGCGCGGGGTACGTCCGGTACGACCCGCGCCCGGTCCGCGGAAGCACCGGACACCGCGGGCGTGCCGGGAGCCCCGGAGGGGCTGGATCCCGCGGGTGTGCCGGAGCCGCCGGAGCTGCCGGGTGCGGAGGGTATGCCGGGTGTGCCGGGTGCGGCGGGGGCGGCGGTGCCGAGGTCCTCCGGGGCACCGGGTACGGAGCGCGCGCCGGGAGTCCCGGAGCCGCCGGGGCTCGCTCGGGTGCCGAGGGCGCCGGTATCCCCGGAGCCGCCGGGAGCGGCGGGAGTGCCGGGGCGCCCGGAGGGGCCGGACACCGCGGGTGTGCCGGAAGTGCCCGGTGCCGGGGCGCCGGGACGCCCCGGGGCACCGGCCACCGGCAGCGTGCCCGAGCACGCGGATGCCGTGGAAGTGCGCAAACCAGCGGAAGCCCCGCCGAAGTCGGCGAGCCCGAAGGCGCGGGAAGCGCAGGAGCCACAGGCGGCGCAGGCCCCGGGCCCGGGCGGTCCGGCTCCGTACCCCGGTCCGGTGACCGGGACCGCGCCCCGTGCCCCGGCGCATCCGGCCGGCCGCCCGGCCCCGCCCGCCCGCACCGGCCCGTGAAGGGGAACCATGCCGCAGGCCAACCGTCATATCTACGCCGAGGCGATCGGGCGGCGCCGCTTCGCCGACCGACTGGTCCGGCTGCTCGCCGGGCACGGCACCGACACCGTCTTCGCGATGCCCGCCGAATCCCTCAACGCCTTCGTCGACGCCATCCGGAAGGACGGCCGGATCCGGTTGATCGGCGTCCGCCACGAGGGCGCGGGCGGCATCATGGCCGCCGCCTACGCCAAACTCACCGGCCGCCTCGGAGTCTGCGCGGGCACCGCCGGTCCCGGCGCGACCCATCTGCCCTTCGGGACCTACGACGCGCTGGCCGACCGCGCGCCCCTGCTGGCCCTCGCCGGACAGGTCCCGGTCGGTCATGTCGGCACCCGCTCCTTCCAGGAGATCGACCCGCACAGCCTCTTCGCCGACTCCACCCTCCTCAACCGCACGCTGACCGCACCCGAGCAGACCGGCGCACTGGTCCGGACCCTGGCCCGTGCCGTCCTTTCCCAGGGGCCCGTCCATCTCTCCGTCTCCTCCGACGTGTTCGCCGCCCCCGCGCCCCGCCCGGGCCCCCGCAGGCCCGCGCCCACCGGCGGCGGGGCCGACGCCAAGACGGTGGCCCGCGCCGCCGAACTCCTGGGTCTGCCGGACACCGTCGTCGTCGTGGGCCGCACCTCCCGCCCCGTCACTGCCGAGGTCACCGCGCTCGCCGAGCACCTCGGCGCGCCCGTACTCGTCCTGCCGGAGGGCCACCGGCACTTCGCCGCCCCCTGCGACGCGCTCCGGGTCACCGGAGACATCCACGACGAGGTCCGCGAACTCGTCGGCCGGGCCCGCCGGGTGCTGGTCGCCGGAGCCCGTACCGCATCCGTCGGACGGCTCGTGGGCGACCGGCCCGTCGTCCAGGTCGCACCCCGCGGCGAATGGGCCGACACCCCGGCTCCCGGCGCACCCGGCCGGGCCCGCGCCCCGCGCACCCCCTGGCTGAGGCTGCCGGGCGACGAGCGCGACACCCTCACCCGGCTGCGTACCGGTGCCGCCCGGCCCGCCCCCGGCGAGCTTCTCCGCGAAGCCGCCGGCCGGATCGGCGCCCGTACCGACGGCACCCGTACCGGTACCGGACTCTGGCGGGCCCTGGATACGGCCCTGCCCGCCGACGCCGTCGTCGCCGTGGAACCCGGGCCCCTGCTCGACGGGGCGTTCCTCGGCCTGGCGACCCGGGACCGGGCGCTCACCTCGTCGTTCGGCTTCGGACTCCCCGCGTACGCGCTGCCCGCCGCGATCGGCGCGTGCCTGGCGCTGCCCGGCCGGCCGGTCACGGCCGTCACCTCCGCGACCGCGCTCCTGGACTTCCTGCCCGAACTGCTGACGATCCGCCGGTACGGGCTGTCGCTCGACGTGGTCTGCGTCGGTACGGCGCCGGACGCCGACCTCGCCGCCGCGGCCCGGGCGGCCGGGCTCGCCGCCGAACACCTCCCGCACCCCGCCGCCCTTGCCCCGGCGCTCGCCGCCCGGCTCGATGTGATCGTGAT
>NZ_JBSFNQ010000129.1:0-14938 GCF_053981115.1 Streptomyces sp. NPDC003691
ACTCCCGAGGTGGAGGCGTGTTCGGAGCCGGTCGAGGTCGACACCGAGAACGTGGTGAAGCCGAAGACCGGTGACACCGCCGGTGACAATGTGATGGACGGCGAGCGGCAGATCGAAGCCACGCTGAACGTCGCCAGCCTCACCGACCCGGTGACCCCGCCGGTGTCCGCCGCCCGGGCCATGAACGGCAAAGCGGCGGCCCCGATGACTGCCATGACCGCCGCCTCCGCCGGCTCCTCGGTGCTGGTCGCGACGTCCGCAGGCAGTGGCGCGAAGGGCGACTTCTCGGCCACTCCGGTCCCGAGCGCGGGTTCGTGGTCGGCCGGGAACGGCGCGGGAGCGTTTACTTACAGCTATGACATGAAGGCACCGTCGGTCCCCGCCGGGCCCGCGCCTTCCCTGGGTTTCGGCTACAACTCGCAGGCCGTGGACGGGGCGACGTCCTCGACCAACAACCAGCCGTCGTGGGTCGGTGACGGGTGGGACTACAACCCGGGTGCCATCACCCGGACGTACAAGTCCTGCCGTGACGACCGGACCGGCGGGAACAACGCCAACCGCAAGACATCCGATATGTGCTGGGGCTCCTACAACGCGGTGCTGACCCTGGGAGGGTCGACGACGGAGCTGGTCCTGGACGACTCGGACAAGGCCACTCCGCACTCGGACAAGTGGGTGACGGCCAACGGCGACGGCTCCAAGGTCGAGCTGGTCACCCGGCCTCTCACGGGCACCATCCAGGAAAAGGCGAAGGAACTTCGCGCAGCGAGCCCGGAGTACTGGAAGGTCACCACCCGCGACGGGACCGAGTACTACTTCGGCCGGCACAAGCTGCCCGGCTGGTCGGAGGGCAAGGAGACGACCAATTCGGTCCTCACGGTTCCGGTCTCCGGCAACCAGCCCGGCGAGCCCTGCTACAACGCGACGTACGCGAACTCCTTCTGCTCCCAGGCCTGGCGCTGGAATCTCGACTACGTCGT
Organism: Streptomyces sp. NPDC003691; assembly: GCF_053981115.1. Lineage (NCBI taxonomy): Bacteria > Bacillati > Actinomycetota > Actinomycetes > Kitasatosporales > Streptomycetaceae > Streptomyces > Streptomyces sp. NPDC003691. Next base: position 981 of record NZ_JBSFNQ010000129.1, read on the forward strand.
CGACACCCGCGGCAACGCGATGTCGCTGTGGTGGAAGAAGGAGTTCAACCACTACGCCCAGAACCTCAAATTCAAGAAGCCGGTCGACTACGACCGCGGCGGCTATCTGAGCCGTATCGACTACGGCCAGCGCGACAACGCGATCTACACCGGTGACCCCATTGCCCGCGTCATGTTCAACGTCGAAGAACGCTGCTATACCGAGGACGGCGTCAAGTGCACGGACGCCAACTTCGAGTCGGGTGACTGGGCGAAGAACCGGATCTGGTACGACACTCCGGCGGACCTGTACTGCTCGGGCGCCACGGGCAAGGAATGCTATGTCCCGGTGCCCAGTTTCTGGTCCCGCAAGCGCCTCGCCGCGGTGACCACGTACGCCCAGCGCGTCCAGGGCTCGACCGCCCTGCACAAGGTGGACAACTGGAAGCTCGTACAGTCGCTGCCGCACGAGAAGACCGACGAGGGCACCGCGCTCTGGCTGAACTCGGTCACCCGCACCGGCTACGGGGTCAACGACACGGAAGGTGTCCAGCTCAACCCGGTCACCTTCGTCGCCAACACCCAGTCGATGCCGAACCGGGTGAAGGAGGTCGTCCAGTCCGGACCTGACGCGGGCCAGAAGGACAGCAACCCGGTCTTCGACCGGCTGCGGATCAGCCGGATCGTCAATGAGTACGGCGGCGAGACCGTTGTCACCTACAAGGCCCCGACCGGCGCGTGCGCGAGCGGTATCGGATTCCCGGCGACGCACGAGAACACCGGGCTGTGCTTCCCCGCGTACTGGCATCCGGACCCGGACAAGGCCGACGAGACCATCAGTTGGTTCAACAAATACGTCATCTCAAAGGTCGAGGAGCTGTCCGGCGTCCGCGGAGTGGAGCCGACCGCGACGACCTTCGAGTACGACGAGCGGAACGCCGCCGATCGCAAAGGCGCGGCCTGGGCGCTGAACCAGGCCGAGTTCTCGAAGAAGAAGACCCGTACGTACGACCAGTGGCGCGGTTACGAGATCGTCCGCACGATCAGCGGCGCGGACTCCGCGCATCCGTACACCGGCAGTGAGCGCTCCATGTCGGAGACCCGCTACTTCCGGGGCATGGACGGCGACAAGCTGCCCGGCCTGAGCAACCCCGTCCGCAACATCACGGTCAAGGACAGCCAGGGCTACGACATCGCCAGGGACCTCCTGCCCTATCAGGGGAGGGTCGCCGAGACGCTGACGTACACCAAGGCCGGCGGGGTGGTCGTCAACCGCGACGTCGACTATCCCTGGCACAAGGTGCTGGCCACCCGGGCGCGCGGCGACGGCATCCCGGCTCTCAAGGCGTACCGGGTCATGGACAGCTACAGCATCAGTGTGTCGCTGGCCTCCGGGACCCGGACGGACACCAATCCGCACACCGACGACGACGACCGCACCTGGCGGACCGTACGCACCTCCACCCAGTACGACGGGGTGTACGACCTCCCGGTCCGGATCGAGTCCCAGGGCGATACCGGACGTACCGGTGACGAGACGTGCTCGTGGATGGAGTACGTCCACAACCCGGGCAAGCATCTGATCGGACTCTCCAAACAGTCGCTGACCACGGCGGGCCTCTGCCCGGCCGCGGGGGTCGAGCCCCCCGTCTCCTCGTGGATCTCCGGCTCGCGTCTCACCTACGACGGGGTCGTGTACGGGGAGCCGCCCACCAAGGGCCTGCCCACGACGACATGGACGGTGCGGAAGAACGGCGGGGCCTGGGACACGGACTCCGCGGTCGCCTACGACGCGGTGGGCCGGCCGATCAGCTCGACGGACGCGGCGGAGAGCGTCACCACGACCGAGTACCTCCCGGCCACCGGCCAGGTCTATTCGGTGAAGACGAAGAACGCGAAGCAGCACACCTCCACCAGCGATATCGAGCCCGGCCGGGGCACCGCGGTGAAGGAGACCGACCCCAACGGCCGGATCAGCAGCTTCGAGTACGACGGCCTCGGCCGCACCGTGAAGGCGTGGGGCCCGACCGACACCGCGGGCCGGCCCGCCGCGATCTTCACCTACCACGCCAAGCCCGGCGACCCCGTCTCCGTCAAGTCGGAGCTGCTCAAGGAAGGCGAGGGGTCGGACTACGTCAGCTCGTACATCTTCTACGACGGGCTGGGACGTGAGCGGCAGAAGCAGGACCCGGCCGTCGGCAAGGGCCGTCTGATCACGGACATCTTCTACGGTCCCAACGGGACTATCAGCCGGACCAACAACGGCTACTACGCGGGCAGCGAACCGCAGCCCGTGATGTACGAGCCGACGGACGCTTCCGACACCAAGATCCCCAACGCCACCCTCTACAAGTACGACGGCCTGGGACGAGTGCTTCAGGAGACTCCGTACGAGGCGGGCGTGGAGAAGCCGGAGAAGGCGACCCGCTCGGAGTTCGGCTACGACTACTCGGTGGCGATCGAGCCCACCGGCGCCGCCTCCCAGCGCTCCTACAGCGATGCCCTCGGCCGCACCGTCCGGGTGGACACCTTCACCGACCCGGCGCGGACCGCGTTCCGCTCCACCGCGTTCTCCTACGACGCCCGCGGCGATATGACCGCGGCGAAGGACCCCAAGGGGAACACCTGGTCCTGGACGTACGACACACGGGGCCGGATGATCTCCGCGACGGATCCGGACACCGGCACCAGCACCACCGAGTACGACATCGCCAACCGGCCGGTGCTGTCGACGGACGGCCGCGGGACCAAGGTGTGGACGGGGTACGACGAGCTGAGCCGCCCGCTGGAACAGCGGCTGGACAACAGCACCGGCACCCTGCTGCAGACCAGCACCTACGACACGGTGACCGGCGCCGTCGGCCTTCCGGCCAGCACCACCCGCTACACCGACGGCCTCCCCTACACCAGTGAGATCACCGGCTACAACTCCCACTATCAGCCGACGGGGTCGAAGCTGACCCTGCCGCCGACCGTCGCCACCACCCACGGCCTCAAGCCCAGCTACTCCTACACCTTCGGGTACACCAAGGGCGGACAGCTGAGGGAGACCGGGCTTCCGGAGGCAGGCGCACTGGCGGCGGAGAAGATCATCACCCGCTTCAACGCCGACGGCCTGCCGGCCTCCACCTCCGGCAAGGACTGGTACACCACCGACGCCGAGTACAACGTCTACGGCCAGGTGGTGCGCACGGTCAGCGGTGAGCACCCCAACCGGGTGTGGTCCAGCAACATCTTCAACGAGAGCACCGGCGCGCTCGAGAAGAGCGTCGTCGACCGCGAGTCCACGAGCGACACCTCGACCGTCGTCGGCAACCGGGTGAACGCCCGCAGCTACGAGTACGACCCGGCGGGCAACATCACATCCATCGAGGACCGCTGGAACTCGGTCGCCGACCGGCAGTGCTTCACCTACGACACCATCGGCCAGCTCACCCAGGCCTGGACCGCGCCGAGCACCTGCCAGGCGCCTGGAAAGCAGGGGGCCGCACCCGAGTATCCGGACGGGACGAAGAACGTCACCGCGGCGAACGCCGGGTACTGGCAGTCGTACACCTATGACGAGCTGGGCCAGCGCACCAAGCTGGTCAAGCACGACCCGGCGGGCGACACCGGCAAGAACGCCACCACCACCTACAGCTACGGCAAGGCGGACAACACCCAGCCGCACACCCTGACCGGTACTTCCACCACCTACAAGAACGAGGCCGGGGCCCAGATCACCAAGCCCTCGGTCCGCACGTACGACCAGTCCGGCAATATGACGGCCAAGTCGGACGGCGCCGCCGTCGGGCAGGCGCTGACGTGGACCTGGGACGGCAAGCCCGAGAAGATCACCGGCTTCGGTGAAGGCGCGGGCGCCTGGGTCGGTGGCAGCAAAGCGTGCCTCGACCTCGCGGGCAGCCTGACCGTGGCCGGAACTCCGGTCCAGCAGTTCACCTGCAACGGCACCAAGGCCCAGAAGTTCCGCATTGACGCCGGTGTGGACGGCCCCGCCACGGGAGCGCTGAAGGTCCTGGGCAAGTGCGTGGTCCCGGGTGCCGACGGCATCGCAGCGGTGATCGCGGACTGCACGGGCACTGCCGCCCAGCAGTGGACCACGGTCGCCACCGGCGAGAAGCTCAAGCATGTCGCCACCGGGAAGTGCCTGACGGCACCCAATACGGCGAACGGCACGGACCTGGTGCTCGGCACCTGCTCCGACGCTCAGGAGACCGTGCCGACCCAGTCGTGGAAGCCGGCCGACGAGACCCGCTATATCTACGGGCCCGGCGGCGAACGGCTGATGGCCATCTCCTCGGGCGAGACCACGCTCTACCTCGGGGACACCACCGTCGCCACCAGCGGCGGCCGGCTCTCGTACACCGAGCGCTACTACGCCCAGCCCGGCGCGCCTACCGTGATGCGCCAGGCCCAGAGCAACGGCGCCAGCGAACTCTCGGCCCAGATCGCCGACCACAACGGCACACCGCACGCCAATGTGGCACTGGCGGCGGGCAATGCGGTCACCTTCGCCAAGAAGGACCCCTTCGGCGTCGACCGCGCGGAGAGCCCGACCTGGAAGTCCCACAAGGGTTACGTGGGCGGTGACGACGATACCTCGACGGGCCTGGTCCACCTGGGCGCCCGCGAGTACGAACCGTCGACCGGTCGCTTCATCTCCGCGGACCCGCTGCTGGACCTCGGCGACCCGATCCAGATCAACGCCTACACCTACAGCGAGAACAACCCGGTCACCTTCGCCGACCCGAGCGGCCTGAAGTCGGCGGACGTCGGCAGCAGCAGCGGTGGCGGTCTCTACAGCGGGGATGCTTTCGGGGGGCCGTCCAAGGAGGAGCTGTACTGGGCCAGGGACCAGATGAACCGCTCCCTGTCCAGCGTCATCTGGGACGTGCTGTGGGAATTCCTCCAGGAAGCGGTCAACGCGAGCGGCATCGTTGCGTGCTTCACCCGGGGTGATCTCTGGGCCTGCGGGGGCGTGCTGGTCGATGCACTGCCCGGAGCCAAGCAGCTGAAGATCGCGTGGAAGGTCTGGAAGGCCGTCGGAAGGCTCTTCGACGCCATCTCCGCGTTCAGGCAGGCCCAGGAGAAGGCCCGCAAGGTCATCGAAGCGGCACGGAAGGCCCAGGAGGCGGCCAAGAAGGCGGCGGCGGCAAAGAAGGCCGCTGCGAAGAAGGCCGCGCAACTCGCGAAGAAGAAGGCCGAACAGGCGAAGCTGAGAGTTGAGAAGAAGGCCGCCCAGAAGACCGGGAACCTGATCCAGAAGGCGAAGAAGGTCGCGGCGAAGAAGTCCGAGAAGCCGCTGAACAGGGCGCGGAGCACGGGGAAGGAAGACACCCCCAGCAAGACCCGCGGCTCAAGTCCCGGCAAGAGCTGCCTCACCGACAACAGCTTCACCCCGGGCACGCTCGTCCTGATGGCGGACGGCACGACCAAGCCGATCGAAGAGGTCAAGAACGGCGACAAGGTCGTCGCCACCGACCCCGAGACCGGTGAGACCGCGGTTGAGACGGTCACTGCGGAAATCCAGGGCGAGGGCACCAAGAAGCTCGTCGAGGTCACCATCGACACGGACGGCCCGAAGGGCACGGCAACGGCCACCGTCACGGCAACGGACGGACACCCCTTCTGGGTACCGGAGTTGCAGGAGTGGATCGACGCCACCGACCTGGAGGCGGGCAACTGGCTCCGCACCGGGACCGGCACGCTGGTCCAGATCACGGCGGTGGAGCGCCGGACGGCGCAGGCCGCGGTTCACAACCTGACGGTCAGCGACCTCCACACCTACTATGTTCTGGCGGGCGCCTCGCCGGTGCTCGTTCACAATTGTGGGAATAAGGTCTGGGAGCCGTTCCGTGAGGGCGTCGACCAAACCGACCAGGGACCACCCCTCCCGGCAAGTGCAGGGATTTCGGCAGGGTCACCTCTTGTGGCAGGAGAGTACCACTTTGTTGTCCGCCGAGACGGTTCCCTGCGTGCCATGGAGAACGATTCCATGTGGCTCCTCAATCCAGATGCCGGACATACATCTCTGGGTGACCGTCAAGGGGTGATTATGGCAGGAACGTTTGATGTTGATTCGAGTGGGATGATCTCCAGGGTCGATAACTTCTCCGGTCACTATCAACCGACAAACCTCCCGGGGTTTACTCCATTGCTGGACATCACGCGGGGTGCCTTCAGACGGCATGGTTGGGACTTCGGAGATGATGTCTGGAACTACTATGTCAGGCCACCGAAACCCTAAGGCGGTACGTGTTTCCGTTGGGAGTACCTTCCTCGCGAAGGATGCCCCCAGTGGGCTTGAGTGGCGAAGAGATTCGCGATATGGCGGTGGTGAATGGAGAGTCAAGCGTATCCTGAGCCCGGCGTGCGTCTTGCGCGTCTCGTGCGGAGTCGAGAAGGTACTCTTCTGCGGAGTGGAAAATTTTTGGCAGTCGAGCTTTCCTTTGCTTCTGTGGAGAAGCCTCTGCCTGAGGGGTTTCTTTGCCGACTGGCGGGGGAGTTAGGAATGCAGAGTCAGGATATTTACCTCGTGGCGGGAATTTCTGTCCTGGAAGACGTCGTAAATTTCGATGAGGAGGCAGGTCAGGAGCTGCCTAGGCTCGTCCGTCTTGCCCTCTCCTTGCCGTCATCAGGAGTGCGGCAGCTGCATGAGTTCGCCCATTCTTTGCCGCGACTGCCGCGAGCTACTTCTTCGCGGAAGCCCCACCCTTATGAGCAGTACCCCCCAAGTTTTGGCTCTCTCTTGGTGAGGATGCTTGCACTACGAAATCTAGGGTGGTCTTCGGCGGCCAAGGTTATGTACCTGATGTCCGGTGTCTACGTGTCGGCGGCGACGATTGGAGCGATAGGGCGCGGGGTGAAGGATCTTGACGCCGAGCTTCTCGCCGGATTTTCTACCGTTCTCGGAATTCCGGTCGAAATCTTGAGCGGTTTGACCGGAGTGCCTGGAATGGCGCCAGGTGGCGGGCTTTCGGAGGAAAGTGCCGACGCGGCCACATTGCTCTGGGGTGTTCGGGATCTCGCCGCAGGGCAAGTGCGTGATGTTTCTCGACTAGCAGAGGCGCTCTTGGACTGATCGAGGTCAGAGTTGGGGATTGCAGGATAATTGCAGGGGCTTGACCGGAATGGTGTTCCGGTCAAGCCCCTGCGCTGGAACGGGAGGGCTGGTGTTCGGGGACGGGGCCTGGTGAGTTCTCCATGAGGTCTGGGATCCGCTGGTTGTCGCGTATCTGGTACTTCTGGCCGTGGGTGTCGTGCTGGTGGCGGTCGTCAAGAGGGGCAAGCAGCTGCGGCGCCGAGCCTGAAGGTTGGTCCCCCGCCCCGCCTCACGCGATGTGCTCCGCCTCCAGGTCCGCCTCCATGCGCTGGCGGAACGCGGGCATCGCCTGGCGGAGCAGGGCCGTGCTGCGGGGGTGGGTGATGCCGTGGACGTCCGTCAGGTGTATCGCCAGGACCTCGGCCTTCGGGTAGTCGCCGTGCTCGTGCGCGTACGACACGAAGACCGGGTACGCCGCCTCGTAGAAGGCTTCGACGTCCGGGGTATCCAGCCCCGGCTCCTCCGCGGCGGGCGGGAAGTCCGGCTCGTCGCGGAGTTCCGGGTCGCCCAGGATGCGGGTGCGGCCGCCCGGGCCCGCCGGGATGCGGATCGGTTCGGGGTCGTCGGGGCCCGGGTGGTGGGGGGCGGGGGGCTGTTCCTGGTAGGCGGGGTCGTAGCCGCCCTCGTAGTGCTCGTGGCGCGGGCTCTGGCGGAACCAGGGGTTCGCCGGGTCCTCCGGCTCGTACTCCTCGTACTCCTGGAAGCGCTGGTACTCCTCGTACCGCTGGCGCTCGTACTCCTGGTACTCGTACTCGCGGTACGCCGCCTCCGCCGGGTCCTCCGGGTGGCCGGTGCGGCCGTCCTCGCGGTGGTCCGCGGGGCCGTCGCCGTCCGGCGCCGCGTCGCGCGGGTGCCGGTGCGGTTCGGCCGGAGCGGGGGGAGCCGCCTTCTCCAGGGCCGGGGCGGGGGCAGCGGTGGCCAGGGCGGGCTGGGGCTGGGGCGGCAGCAGGACCGGGTCCACCCCCGCCGCGGCCAGGCCGGCCGCCGCGGTGTCCGCCAGCGGGACCCCGTACTTCGCCAGCCGCAGCGGCATCAGCGACTCCACCGGGGCCTTCCGCCGCCAGTTGCGGCCGTACCGCGCCTGGAGGCGGGCCTGGTAGATCAGACGTTCCTGTTCGAGCTTGATGACCTGCTCGTACGACCGCAGCTCCCACAGCTTCATCCGCCGCCACAGCTTGAACGTCGGCACCGGCGAGAGCAGCCAGCGCGTCAGCCGTACGCCCTCCATATGCTTGTCGGCGGTGATGTCGGCGATCCGGCCGATGGCGTGCCGGGCCGCCTCGACCGTGACGACGAACAGCACGGGGATTACGGCGTGCATACCGACACCGAGCGGATCCGGCCATGACGCGGCACCGTTGAAGGCGATCGTCGCGATGGTCAGCAGCCACGCCGTCTGACGCAGCAGCGGGAACGGGATCCGCATCCACGTCAGCAGCAGGTCGAGGGCGAGCAGTACACAGATGCCCGCGTCGATGCCGATCGGGAAGACAAGGGCGAAGTCACCGAAGCCTTTTCGCTCGGCGAGATCGCGCACCGCCGCGTACGAACCGGCGAAACCGATCGCGGCGATGACCACCGCACCGGCCACGACGACTCCGATGAGTATGCGGTGTGTGCGTGTCAACTGCATCGCGGCCACCCGCGTTCTCCTTCCCGTGTGCCCAGGACCCTTGGCCGGATCAGGTGCTGGACAAGTGTTCCCGTCCGGCCAGGGGCACAGCGTGGCACATGACGGCGGAGCCCGCGCCCCTCGGGGGGAGACGCGGGCTCCGGAATGCGGTGAGGCGGCCGGGGAACGACGGGCCCCGGCCCCGGCGGCGGTCAGTTACCGCTGGTGGTGGCCTTCTTGGCGGGGCTGCCGGTGGTCTTGCCGGCGGCAGGAGTCTTGGTGCCGGCCGACGGCTTCGACGACGAAGCGGGCGGCGCACCCGCCTTGTTGGCCGTGGCGATCGACGCGACGACCTCCTTCGCGGCCTTGGTGGCGTCCGCCGTAATCTCGGTCACGGAGGGGGACTTCGCGCCCGCCATACCCGCGCCGTTGTACGTCAGCACCACGACGACGTTGTGGGTACGGGCGACGATCGTCGTGTACGCGAAGTCCGCGTCGACCTTGCGCAGGGTGTACGTCACCGCGGTGGCCTCGTCGCCGACGCCCGCCGCGGGCGCGGTCTTCAGCCCCTTGGCGCCCGCCGGGGCCTTCGCCTTGCCCAGCTCCTTGGTGTAGTTCTCCTTGGCGCGCTGGTCACCGGTGGTGTTGAGCGCGTCCTCGGAGTCGTACCGCAGGAAGGAGACATCGAGCCAGCGGTACTGCGTGCCCTTCAGACCGTTGTCGTCGCTGCCCTTCCAGTGGCAGTTGGCGCGGGCCAGCAGATCGGCGGAGCGGCCCGCGGTGCCGGCCTTCGGGGAGGCGCCGGGGACCAGGTCCTTCACCGAACCCGAGGAGACGGAGCCGCAGGCGCTGGGCAGCTTCGCGTACGTCGCCGGGGCGACCGTCTCCGGCTTGCCCGGGTCGGCTCCGCTGCCGGAGCCGTCGCCCCCGCCCTCGCCCTCGGGGGCGGTCGACGCCGCACCGGACGACTTGGCGCCGTCGGTCTTCTTCTTGTCGTCGCCGCCGCCGGAGTCCGACGAGCAGCCGGCGACGGCCAGCATCAGCGGGAGGGCCGCGCAGGCGAGTATGCGGGTCAGTCGCGGGGCTGATCGGTGCATGGTTCCTTCAGTCGTTGGTCGTACGGTCCCTGCCCCGGCTTCCGCCGGGCTTCCTGCTTCTGTCTCCTGCCAGGCCACCGTACGCGGATCCGGCACCGGCGTGGGGCGCCTGTGGAAAGCGCGCCCCGGGGCCGCGGGCCCGTCAGCCGCCGAACTTCTTGACCAGGCTCCGGGCCACGCTCTGCGCCTTGTCCTGGAGTTCCTTGCCGTCGGGCGGCTCCGCGGCAACGCCCGCCTGCTCCACGTAGACGATCGTGACAATGACGTTCGATGTGCGGAACACCACGCTCACGGTCCGGCGCCGGGCGGTGGATCCGGCGCCCGGAGTGCTGGAGACGTCGTTGAGGAAAGCGGCGTCCCCGAGGTCGTCCAGGACCCGGCGGCCCGGCGGCTCCTCGGTCTCCTCACTGCCCCCGGTACCGGTGCCCGTGGTGGCGGACGCCGAGGAGCCGGTGGTCGCGGGCGGGCTCGCGGTCTGCGCCGAGGTGCCGCTCGGGGAGCCGGTGCCGGTGCCGTTACTGGTACCGGTGCTGGTATTCGTACCCGTACTGCCCGGTCCGTCCGTTTTGCTGGCCTCGGTGAGCGGGATCCCGGCCGCGAGCTGCTTCCCCTCGAACACCTTCTGCGCCCGGTCGTCGTCGCTGACCGCCGAGGCGTAGGAGACGACCCGCTCGAAGTCGAGGCTGAAGGTCCGGGAGGAGTCCGGCGCCTTGGCCGCCCAGGAGCAGCCGACCCGGCGGTCGGTGTCGTAGGTACTCATCGGCGTCCCCCGGAGCGCCTTCTCCAACAGCTCGTCCGACAGCTCGGCCAGTCCGGGCAGCAGATCCTTGAGGGTGGAGTCCCCGACGGAACCGCACGGTTCAAGGAGATTGCGGTACTTGCCGGGGGCGGCGGAGGCCACCGTCCCGGTGCCGGCCTTGGAGTTCACCGGGCCCGTGGTGCCCGTATCGCCGCTGGTACAGCCGGTGGCGATCGTCGCAAGCCCCACAAGACCCGCGACGGCCGCCGCCGTGCGGCCGGTGATGCCTGAGCTGCCGGTGGTGCCGGTGGCATACGCCCTGCGTCGCACGGTCCCGGGCTCCCTTCGCGCTGGAAAAGCTGTTGCCGCCGTACGGCGGCCGGTGGACACAATGTCTATCGCACACGCGGCCGTGACGCCGGTCCGCTGGTTCTGAGCGGGCGTCGGCACCGGATCCGCGATTCACTGATCTTGAGGATATTCCGGGGGACGGGGAGAAGGGGGAGACCCATGTCGTACACAGAGGTTCCGGGGGCACAGGTCCCCATCCGCATGTGGGCCGATCCGGCGGGCGTCGAGGACGTCGCCATGGAGCAGCTCCGCAATGTCGCCACGCTCCCCTGGATCAAGGGGCTCGCGGTCATGCCCGATGTGCATTACGGCAAGGGCGCCACGGTCGGTTCCGTGATCGCCATGAAGGACGCCGTCTGCCCGGCGGCCGTCGGTGTCGACATCGGCTGCGGTATGTCCGCGGTGAAGTCCTCGCTCACCGCGAACGACCTGCCCGGTGATCTCTCCGGGCTGCGCTCGCGGATCGAGCAGGCGATTCCGGTCGGCCGCGGGATGCACGGCGAGCCGGTCGACACCGGCCGGGTGTACGGCTTCGGGGACACCGCGTCCCCGGACGGCTGGCGCGACTTCTGGGACCGCTTCGACACCGTCGCCGACGCGGTGAAGTTCCGCCGTGAGCGGGCGCTCCAGCAGATGGGCACGCTCGGCTCGGGCAACCACTTCGTCGAGGTCTGCCTCGACGAGGACGGCGCGGTCTGGCTGATGCTCCACTCCGGCTCCCGCAATATCGGCAAGGAACTGGCCGACCACCACATCGGCATCGCCCGCGACCTCGACCACAACCAGGGCCTGGTCGACCGGGACCTCGCGGTGTTCCTCGCGGAGACCCCGGAGATGACGGCGTACCGGAACGACCTGTTCTGGGCGCAGGAGTACGCCAAGTACAACCGGGCGATCATGATGGGCCTGCTCCAGGAGGTCGTCCGCGGCCAGTTCCGCAAGGCGAAGGTCACCTTCGGCGAGGTCATCTCCTGCCACCACAACTACGTGTCGGAGGAGCGGTACGACGGGATGGACCTGCTGGTCACCCGGAAGGGCGCGATCCGTGCCGGTTCCGGCGACTACGGGATCATTCCCGGCTCCATGGGCACCGGTTCGTACATCGTGCGCGGTCTGGGCAATGAGAAGTCCTTCAACTCCGCGTCCCACGGCGCGGGCCGCCGGATGAGCCGCAACCAGGCGAAGAAGCGGTTCTCCACCCAGGATCTGGAGGACCAGACCCGGGGTGTGGAGTGCCGTAAGGACAGTGGGGTGGTCGACGAGATCCCCAGCGCCTACAAGCCCATCGAGCAGGTCATCCAGGCCCAGACGGACCTGGTGGAGGTCGTTGCCAAGCTGAAGCAGGTCGTCTGTGTGAAGGGGTGACGGGGGAGGCGTCCCGCCCCGGGGCAGGGGCGGGGCGGCCCCTGCCGTGACCACCCCCGTCACTGCTCCCGGTGCACCTTGGTGTTCGACGCCTGGGCCCGCGGGCGGACCACCAGCAGGTCGATATTGACGTGGGAGGGGCGGGTGACCGCCCAGACCACCGTGCCCGCGACGTCCTCGGCGGTGAGCGGGGCCGCCACGCCCGCGTAGACCCGGGCCGCCTTCTCGGTGTCGCCGCGGAACCGGGTCGTCGCGAACTCGTCCGTCTTCACCATCCCCGGCGCGATCTCGACGACCCGGACCGGGGTGCCGACGATCTCCAGCCGCAGGGTCTCGGCGATCACATGCTCCGCGTGCTTGGCGGCGACATAGCCACCGCCGCCCTCGTACGCCCCGTGGGCCGCCGTCGAGGTGAGGACCACGACCGTGCCGTCGCCGCTCGCCGTGAGCGCGGGCAGCAGTGCCTGGGTGACATTCAGGGTGCCCAGCACATTGACCTCGTACATCCAGCGCCAGTCGGCCGGGTCGCCGGTGGCCACCGGGTCCGCGCCGAGCGCGCCGCCCGCGTTGTTGACCAGCACGTCGCAGCGGTCGAGACCGGCCGCGAAGGCCTCGACGGCGGCGCGGTCGGTGATGTCCAGGGGGTGGGCGGTGGCCCGGTGCCCGGCGGCGGTCAGCTCGGCCGCCAGCTCGGTGATCCGGTCCGCCCGGCGCGCGGTCAGCACGGTGTGGAAACCCTCGGCGGCCAGCCCGCGCGCGGTCGCGGCGCCGATACCGCTGCTCGCGCCGGTGACGACGGCGACGGGCGCGGGTGCCGACGCGTCCCGGTGCCCGGTGGTCGGGGCGGGGGTGTGCGCGGGGGGCTGGTCCGGGCTGGTCTCGGTGGTCACGGTGTCCTCCTCGGGCGGGGCGGGCAGAGTGGGCGGGGCGGTGTGGGGGGCTGTCTGCGGTACGGGTGCGGCCGCGGCGGGCGTCGCAGGGAGGGGCGGTACGGGTGCCGGGGTACGGGCCCGAGGTAAGGGCACAGGCCCGGGGTGCGGGCGGCGCGGGCCTGCGGTCAGTTGCCGCCGCGCGGGGCGTACATGATCACCGCCATGCCCGCGAGGCAGATCAGCGCCCCGGTGACGTCCCAGCGGTCCGGGCGGTATCCGTCGGCGACCATGCCCCAGGCGATCGAGCCGGCCACGAACACTCCGCCGTACGCCGCCAGGATCCGGCCGAACTCGCCGTCCGGCTGAAGCGTGGCGACCAGGCCGTACAACCCCAGGGCGATCACCCCGGCCCCGATCCAGATCCACCCGCGGTGTTCCCTGACGCCCTGCCAGACGAGCCATGCGCCGCCGATCTCGAACAGGGCGGCGACGGCGAAGAGCAGGACTGAGCGGGCGACGAGCATGCGCACAGCCTGCCACGCGGGCGCGGCACGGGACGCGCCGAGGCGGCGGCTAAAGGGCATATTCAATGTCAAAAGGTATTTTTATCGGCATGGATGCGATGTCGAACGCACGGCGGACCGGGCCCCGGCACCGGCTCCGTTCGAGACTGCCGCTCGCCGCCGCCGTGGCCCTGCTGCCACTGGTGCCGCTGGCGACGGGTGTCGGTACGGGGGCCGGTACGGCCGCCGCGGCGGCCGTACCGGCCCCCGAGTCCGCGGGGACGGCGAACCGCCGCGGAAAGGGCCGGTGCGGACATCTCCCGGCAACGCCGAACCGC
>NZ_JBSFNQ010000130.1:0-14916 GCF_053981115.1 Streptomyces sp. NPDC003691
CGTCGAGCACATCCGTGATGCCCCGCCAGTCCGCGGGCAGCGTCACATCCAGCACCCCGGGCACCACGGTCCGGTACAGCTGGTCGTCCTGGATGCACCGCGCGCTCGAACTCCATGCAGCGGCTGCCGTCCGTCCCCGCGTGCTCGCCCTCCGGCAGCAGCCAACCCGCGAGAAGGACCCGCGCGCGGACCCGGTCCCGTACCGCCGTGGGGGCGACATCGGTGAACTCCAGTACGGCCCTGATGATTCCGGGCCCGGAGCCCCCCGGCTCCCCGGCGCCGTACTCCACGGGGTGCAGATGGATGTGCTCCGCCATGCCGCCGCGGCCCAGCCGGGACACCTCGGTGCGCCCTTCGTCCGTCACCACGGTCATCGAGTCGGCGGCCGTCAGAATCGTCCTGATCCGCTCCGCGCTCGTGGGCTGGGCGAGGGGGGCGTTGAACCAGCGCATGCGGAATCTCCACACCATCGGAAACTTAGGTTTGCCTAACCTAAGCCCGAATGGGGTGCGGAGCCAAGCCCACCGTCCGGCCGGCCCCCTTCCGGGGGAACGGCGGGACCGGCTCGGGAGCCGCCCTCGGGGAGAGCGGCACGGCGCGGTGCCGCGCCCGGCTCAGGAGGGGAGCGGCCGTACCGTCACCGGCAGTCCGGGCGCCTGATGGCCGCCGCTGGCCAGCATCCGCACCTCGCCGCCGGGGGTGATCTCCGCGCGGACGATGCCGGTGTCGTCCTCGTACACCGGATGCCCGCCCGCTCCCGCGCGTTCGGTGCGGTGTACCACGACCACGTCGTCCTCGGCCGTGGACCCGCGGAAGACGAGTTCATAGACCTCTGCGTACTCCATGGGGCCTCCCGGAGCAGCGCTCCTGCCTCCATGGTCGCGCGTCCCCGGCCGCCGCGCAGGCGCGCGGGGGATCCGGGCCGCATCCAGCACCGCGTCCCGGTGCCCGGCCGACGCGCGGGCGCGCGCGAGGGCCCGGGCTCGACAACTCCGACTCCGACCCGGCCGCCGCGCAGGCGCGCGGGGGACACGCGGGGAGGGGGCGCCGGGCCTGCCCCGTCCCCGCCGCGTCCCGGGATGTGCCCGGGCGTCCGCCCGTGCCCGCCGCGCGGACCGGTGCCGGGTACGGTCAGCCCGGCCGGTCCGTCAGCGCGCGGTAGACCAGGGGTACGAGCAGTTCCAGGGTGGCGAAGTCCAGGTCCAGCCGGTTCTTCGTGAGCGCGAAGGCGATGCCGTGCTCCCGGTCGCCGAATGCGTAACTGCCGCCCGCGCCCGCCATACCGAAGACGCTGCCCGTGGTGCCGTCGCGGCCGGGCAGCCCGAGGGCGTATCCGAGCCCCCAGGAACTCTCCGCGCCGAACACCCGGTCGGGGCCGCCCGACGACAGCGAGGTGGCCTCGTGCAGCCGCTCCGGGGAGACGAGGGTGCGCCCCGGCAGGGTGCCCAGCAGTGCCGCGTACATCGTGGCGACGGCGCGGGCCGAGGTCTTGGCACCCGCCGGGATGTCGGCGGCGAGGACATCGGGGCGGTTGCCGAGCGCGGCGGTCGGCATCAGCGACACCGGGCCCGCCTTGAACATCGGCAGGTCCCCGGGCAGCCCGGCGAGCATCTCCGCCGCGCCCGGCCGGTCCTCCAGCACGGCCAGCCTGCCGTGGTCGGCGGGCGGCATACCGAAGTACAGCTCACCGGCGATCCCCAGCGGCTCGGTGATCTCCTCCGCCAGCAGCCGGGAGACCGGCTTCCCGGTCGCCCGCCGCACCACCTCGCCCAGGATGTACCCGAAGGTGTAGGCGTGGTAGCCCATCGCCTCGCCCGGCTGCCACCAGAGCCGCTCCCCGGCGACCCGGGCCGTGATCCGCTCCCAGTCGCAGATGTCCTCGACGGTGGTGTCGAGCGGCAGACCGGGAACGCCCGCCGTGTGGTTCAGCACCTGCCGAACCGTCACCTTCTCCTTGCCGTGCGCGGCGAAGGCCGGCCACAGCTCGGCCACCGGCGTGTCGTACCCGAACAGGTCCCGCTCCGCCAGTACGTGCACCAGGGTCGCCATCGCCGCCTTGCCGATGGAGTAGTTGTAGAACACCGTCCCCGGACCGACCGCGCGCCCCGTGGCGGGGTCCGCCGTACCGGCGGCCACGTCCACGACCCGTACCCCCCGGTGGAAGACGGTGACCTGGAGGCCGCGTTCCGCGCCGGACTCCACGAGACGGTCGGCGGTCCGCTGGACCTGCTGCTGGATATCGCTCACGCTGCGCCTTCCGGTTGCTCCGGTCCCCGGTGCGGGGACCGTCCGCACGTACTGACTCCCGGGCCGCGGAAAAGGGTCCGGTCGCCGGGGTGATGACGGCATGACATGGCTCACACGGCGGATCCGGCCCGCGGGTCACCAGGCCTCGGAGCCGTCGCCGCGCAGCGCCGCCCGGGCCGCCCGGCCGCGCCCGGCCCGCAGTCTCAGCGCCAGCTGCGGGAACAGCAGCACGGACACCATCGCCGCTCCCACCAGCGCCGCGGCCTCGCCCGGCGCGATGGTCTGCTGCTCCAGCCCGATCGTGGTGATGGCGACCACCAGCGGCAGACAGGTGGCACAGAGCAGGCCCAGCGACCTGCAGTCCCGGCGCCCGAGGCCGCGGGGAGCCAGCAGTACCACCGGCAGGCCCCGGACGATCAGGAAGAGCACCAGGAACAGCGGCAGCAGCGCGAGCGCCCGCCCGCCGGAGAGCAGGGACGCGAGATCGAACTCGATGCCCGTGACCACGAAGAACAACGGAACCAGGAAACCGAATCCGAGCGCCTCGATCCGGCCGACGATCTCACCGGAGCTCTCGGGCGCCGCGCGGTCGAGCACGATCCGGGTCAGCACCCCCGCCGCGAACGCCCCGAGCAGCGTGTCCAGGCCGAACACCGCGGACAGGGCCAGCATCGACACCAGCAGCAGCATCACGAATCGGACCGCGAACTGGCCGCTGCTGTGCAGCGTCTCGGCGACCACCCGGGAGAACCACGGCGGCCGCGGCCGCAGCGCCCAGAGCACCGCCAGACCCGTCACCACGGCGAACCCCGCGAGCAGGGCGACGGACTCGGCGGGCCGGCGGCCGCTCAGCAGCAGCGCCATCGCGATGATCGGCCCGAACTCGCCGACCGCGCCGAACGCCAGCACCACCGTCCCGAACCGGCCCTTGAGGTCCCCGGAGTCCCGCAGTACCGGAAGGACCGTGCCCAGGGCCGTACTGGTGAGCGCGGTGCCGATGACCACCGCCCGGTCCGCCTCACCGCCCGTCAGGGCGAGGGCGGCGCCCAGCCCGAGGGCCAGCGCGGCGAGCCAGGCCCACAGCGCGCGGCGCAGCGTGTCACCGCGGACGGCCGCCCAGTCGATCTCGTACCCGGCCAGGAAGATCAGCATCGCCAGGCCCAGGTGCGACAGCGTGTCCACGACGGCGTCCGGCCGGGCCCAGCCGAGGACGTCGGGCCCGATCAGGATGCCCAGCAGGATCTCGAAGACGACCAGGGGAACCCGGATCCAGTGGCCCGCGGCATGTGCCAGCAGAGGAGCCAGTACGGCGGCGGCCATGATGAGGAGAAGCGTTTCCGGATGCACAAGGGGTATGTACCAAAAACGCCGGTATGCCGAGGGTTTCCCGGAGCGCGCGTCGCGTCCGGACGGCCCGTGGCCGCCCGCGGGCGCCGGGTCAGGAGGCGGAGCCCTCCAGCCGGCGCAGCCGCTCCGCGTCCCCGGTGCGCGGGCATGTCCCGCACGCCTCGTCGGGGCGGATCGCGTAGTAGAGACAGCAGCCCATCCGGGTCCTGGTGGGATAGTTCCGCCCGTCACGGCCCGTCAGCCGCCGGAAGTCCGCGCCGCCGAGGAACGGCCCGACCGGGCCCGGCAGCAGTTCGCCCGCCTCGTAGACCGCGCGTTCCTCCTCACCCACCATCCGGCCGGTGTACCAGACCGCGGAGACCAGATCGTCGCCCACCATGCCCCACAGCGCCCGCGGCCCCCGCCGCAGCTTCGGCCCCATCGCGGCGAGCAGCGGCCGGACATGGTCGGCCACGGCCTCCCGCAGCCGGTGGCGGAGGGCGCTCTCGTCCGGTACGACCTCCACGCCGGGCAGCCCGGCCGCCGGATCGCCGGGCAGTACGGCGAACCGGCCCGGAACGACCGCCAGCGCGCCGGGCGCCCGGCCGAACCGCACGTCCTCGGGCCGCAGCAGCGGCACCCGGCGCTCCAGGTACCAGGGCCCGGCGATCAGCAGACAGGCCGCCCACAGGCAGGCGTGCAGCGCGCGGGACGCCACCACGTCGGGGCGCGCGGTCAGTCCGTGCGACTCCTCGATCCGTTCGGACTCCGCCGCCAGGAAGGCGTCCAGCAGCCCGGGCTCACAGGCGAGTTCCGCGCCCCCGGTCCAGCCCTGGCCGACGGGCGAGCGGGGCGCCGCCACCTCGATCCGGGGGGTCGGACAGACCGCGGCGAGCCCGCGGAAGGTGTCGTGCAGCGGAGTGGAGCGGCGGAGGGCAGCTCCGGCAGGTGCGGGCGCCGGGGCCAGAGGCACGGGTACTCCTCACGGGACGGAACCCGTTCGCGGTGGCCGTACGCGGCCCCCGCGGGGCCGGCCGGACACGGAACGGCGGTACGGCGGAACAGTTGTACGGTTCGGTGCGACGGGGTCGGGGCAGCGGACGGCATGCCGGACGGGCGGACGGACTGGACCGGCGGCCGGAACCGCCGGCGGAAGGGAACCGGCGAAGACACGCCGAAGCAAGAAGGTAAGGCTCACCTTAACCACATCGTCCTACGGTGTGCGAACTCGGCCCTCGACACGCCCAATTGGCGCGTTTAGGGATGCCTAACCTAAGCTCCGGCGCATGATCCAGAGCGACCGGACCGCTTCCCGCCGGAACGAACCGCGGGACCGGCCACCGGTCGCCCTCCCGTCCACCTGCGGGACCGCCGCCCCCACCGCCGGACGGGCCGCCACCGTGCCCGCCCCGGCCCCCGACACCCGCGCCGCGTCCCGTCGGCATCCCGTCACGGCTGTCCCCCGTACCCTGCCCGTCGACCGGGCGCGCGGAAGTATTTCACCCATGCAGACCATGCAGACGACGCACACCACGCAGACCGCCGGCACCGCACCCCCCACCGGCGGCGCACCGTCCGGACGGCACCTCTGCCTCCTCGCCCTGAACCCCACCGACTCGGTGTCCGAGGGCTATCTGCCCGCCGCCCGGCAACTCGGCCTCGACATCACCCTCCTCACCGACCAGCCGGCCGCCCACCGCGCCCGCCACCCCGGACTCACCGTCGTCGGCTGTGACGTCCGCGACCACCACGCCGTCATCAGCGCCGTCTCCGCGGGCCGCGCCCCCGACGCCGTCTTCAGCAACAGCGACCACCTCCAGACCGTCACCGCCCTCGCCGCCGGCTACTTCGGACTGCCCGCCAAGGACTGGCGCGCCACCCTGCGCGCCAAGGACAAGGCCCAGATGCGCCGGGCCCTCGCCGCCGCCGGCGACCACCGCGTCCACAGCGTGGAGATCCCGGCGGACCGGGACCCGGCCGCGCTCACCGGCGTGCCCTACCCCTGTGTGCTCAAGCCCCGCGAGGGCGTCGCCAGCGAGGACGTCGTCCATATCGGCGACGAGGCCGCCTTCCTCCGCCACTGCGCGGAGATCAGGGCCCGGCGCCCCGGCGCCGCCCTGGTCGCCGAGGAGTACCTCCCCGGCGAACTGGGCACCCTGGAAACCCTCGGGGACGGACACCGCCTCCATGTCGTCGGCGGCTTCCGCACCGACCTGTCGCCCCTGCCGTACTTCATCGAGGAACGGCTGACCTACGTCCCCGCCCACCCCGGACCCGTCGTCGGCCAGGTCCTGGGGGCCCTCGACACCCTCGGCGTCGGCTTCGGCGTCTGCCACACCGAATTCGTCGTCCACCACGGCCGGGCCCGTATCGTCGAGGTCAACTACCGCTCCATCGGCGACCAGGGCGATCTGATACTCCAGCGCCTGCTCGGCATCCCCCTCTTCGCCCATGTCCTCCGGGTCCACCTCGGCGAACGCCTCCCCGCCGACCTGGGCGCCCGGACCGGCGGCGCCGCCCGGCTGGACTACCCCCTCGCCGACCGCGAGGGCACCCTCACCGCCGCCCCCGGACCGGCCGATCTGACCATCGGCGACACCACCCTCACCTACCGTCCGACCCGGTCCGTCGGCGAACGGCACCCGCTGTACCGCACCAACCGCGACTATCTGGGCATCGTCCGCGCCACCGGTCCCGACCAGTCCTCCGTGGACCGGGCCGTCACCGGCTTCCTCGCCCGGCAGAGCTGGGAGATCACCCCGTGACGGACGCCCCCGTCCTGCTCGGCGTCCTCAGCGCCCTGCTGCGCGAGGACGCCGCCGGACTGCGGAGCCGCACCACCCGCGTCGACCTCCCCGACGGCGCCTGGCTGCGGCTGCCCGCCCGCGACGACGCCCTGCTGCTCCCGGTGCGCACCACCGAACCGGCGTTCCAGTACGGCACCGAGGCCCGGCTGCCGCTGCTGCGCCGCGAATCCGACGGCACCGAACTCACCACCGCCGAAGCGGTACTGAGCGCCCTCGGCGACACCGCCGACCCCCGGGACCGCCCCGGCTTCGCAGACTTCGCGGACGAGTGCCGCGAGGCGGAGGACACCGTACGGCTCCACCGCGCCACCGACGGCACGATGCGGCGGCGGCTCGCCGCCCGTTACGGCGACGACCCCGCCCACTGGACGGGACCGGCCGCCGCACTGGCCTTCGACACCCTCGCCGCCCGGCTCGACCACCCGGTCCATCCGACCGGCCGGGGCCGGCGCGGACTCACCGAGGCTGATCTGCGGGCCTACGCCCCCGAATTCCACCCCCGCTTCCCGCTGCGCTGGCTCGCCGTACCCGCCGAGGCCCTCACCACCACCGGCCCCCTCGACGGCCTCTGCCCCCCGCCGTCCGCCCTCGGCCTCCCCGCCCGGCTCGACCACAGCCACCGCACCCTGCCCGTCCACCCCCTCACCGCCGCGGGCCCGCTGCGCGACGCCCTGGCGGCCGCCGGACTCACCGGCCGCGCCCGCCTCGCCCCCGAAGCCCGCCTCGACGCCGTCCCCACCCTGTCGATGCGGACCGTCGCCCTCGCCGGCGACCCCACCGTCCATCTCAAGACCCCCCTGGCCACCGCGACCCTCGGCAAGCTCAACCGGCGGACCATCAAACCGGGCACCCTCGCCGACGGCGCCGCCGTCCAGCGGATCCTGACCGAGGTGGCCGCCCGGGAACCCCGCTTCCGCTCCACCGTCCTGCACGCCGACGAAACCCTCTGGGCCCAGGCCGGCCACGAACTCCTCGCCGTCCTCGTCCGCCGCCAGCCCCCCGGGCTCGACACCACCACCGCCGTACCCCTGGCCGCCCTGCTCGCCCCCGCGCCCGGCGGCGGACTCGTCGCCGACCGGCTCGCCGACCGCTTCCACGGCGGCGACCCCGTCGCCCTCGTCGACGCCCTCCTCACCCGCCTCCTCGACTGGGGGACCACCCTGCTCGGATACGGCATCGCCCTCGAATCCCACCAGCAGAACATCACCCTGCTCTACGACGACGGCGCCCCCGGCCCCCGCCTCCTGTTCAAGGACAACGACGGCCCCCGCATCCACCCCGACCGGCTCCGCGCCGCCCTCGGCCGGACCCCCCGCCTCGACTTCAGCGACCCGCGGATCGTCACCCACGACGACCACGCCCTGCTCGACCTCTTCACCACCATCACCGTCCACCTCTGCGCGGGCGCCTACGCCTTCGGGCTCGCCCGGCACGGACACGCCCCCCTCCACCACCTCCTCGGGCTGATACGCGACCGGCTGGCCGAGGCCGCGGAACGCCTCGGCACCGGCCCCGGCTCCATGGGCGCGCTGCTGCGCGCCCGGGTACTGGACGCGGCCCGACTGCCCGTCAAGGCCATGGTCACGGCGGGCACCCTGCTGGCCAAGGAGAGATCAGGCGCATTGGACATCAACAAGCACTACACCACCGGCCCCAACTATCTGCTGCGGGGGAGTGACCCTCGATGACCAGCACCACCTCCGACCGCCCCACCCCGTCCGCCGGCCCCCCGGCCGGACTGCCCACCCCCGAGGACGCCGTGTCCCACACGCTCCTCAACTGCCTGCTCCGGGAGGTCTCCGGCCCCGAACGCCAGACCGCGGTCAGCGGCGGCCGCCTCCTGCTGCGGCTGCCCCGCGCCGGAGTCCTGCTCCGCGTCGCCCTGCGCCGCACCTCCCTCCTCGGCGCCCACCGCTTCTCCGGACCCGTCACCGAGGAACGCGACGGCACCTGGGCCGCCGTCGGCTGGCGGCGGCTCGCCGAGTACACCCACACCGAACTCTCCCTGCGCACCGGAGTGCCCAACGACGAGTTCCTCGCCCAGATCAGCGCCAGCCACCGGGGCGTGGCCGCCGCCCTGCGGGCCCTGCCGCACCGGCGCCGCGGCGGTGCCGACCGCAGACTCGCCGCCTACCTCGCCTCCGAGCAGTCCCTCGCCCTCGGCCACCGCTTCCACCCCACCCCCAAAGCCCACACCGGCGACCCCGCCGCCTGGTCCAGCTACGCCCCCGACGCCGGAGTCTCCTTCCCGCTGCGGCTGCTGGCCGTCCGCGACCACCTCGTCGCCGAGGAACACGCCGACCCGGAGTCCCGGCACGGCACCGAACCCCTCGACCGGCTCGCCCCCGTACCGCCCGGCTACCGGCTGCTGCCCGCGCACCCCTGGCAGTACACCGAACTCGGACCCGCGCTGCGCCCGCTGCTGGCCGCCGGGGACGTCCTCGACCTGGGCACCGGCCGGCGGCCCTTCACCCCCACCGCCTCCGTCCGCACCCTCTACGACGGCGAGACGTTCCTGAAATTCAGCCTGAACGTCCGCATCACCAACTGCCTGCGCAAGAACTCGGCCTACGAACTCTCCGGCGCCGTCGCCCTGACCCGGCTTCTCGCCCCCGCCCTCGGCGACCTCGCGGCCCGCTTCCCCGGCACCGGCATGCTCCGCGAACCCGCCTACCGCAGCATCGCCGTCCCCGGCCCCGGCGGACGCCCCGACACCACCCTCCTCGAAGGCTTCGGCGTCATCGTCCGCGAAGGACTGGAAGGACGCCTGCGGCCCGGAGTCACCCCGCTGCTCGCCGCCTCCGTCGCCGACGAGTACCCCACCGGCCCCGGACACGTCTCCGCCCTCGGGCCCGCCGGGAACCCCGCCGACGCCCTCGACTGGTGGCGCGCCTACCTCCGCCTCCTCGTCCCGCCCGTGCTGGCCGCCTACTTCGACCACGGCCTCGTCCTCGAACCCCACCTCCAGAACGTCGTCGTCGGCGTCGGCGACGACGGCCGCCCGGCCCAGATCCTCTTCCGCGACCTGGAGGGCACCAAACTCCTGCCCGGACAGCACGCCGCGGCCCTCGCCGCGCTGCCGCCCGAAGTCGCCGCGCCGATGACCTACGACCCCCGGCGCGGCTGGGACCGGGTCGTGTACTGCCTGCTGGTCAACCATGTCGCGGAACTCCTCGCGGCCCTCGCCGACCTCCACCCCCAGACCGAGGCCGCCCTCTGGTCCGAGGTCCGCCGCACGATCCGGCGGTACGCCGACGAACACGGCTGCCCGCCGCAGCTCAGCGCCCTCCTGGCGGGCGTACCGCTGCCCGCGAAAGCCAATCTGCTCACCCGCTGGGAACGCTCCGCCGACCGGCACGCCGGATATGTCCGGCTGCCCTCCCCGCTCGCCGAAGACGTCCTGCGCCAGGCGAACCGCAACGACGCCGAACGGAGCCCCTCATGACCCCCGGACCCACCCCGGTCACGGTCCCCGCGGCCGTCGGGGACCTCGTCCGCTCCCTCACCCCCCGGGAACTGCCCGCCTACGTCTACGACCTCCCCGCGCTGCGCGACCACGCCGCCCGGATCCGCGCCGCCCTCGGCCCCCGCACCGAGCTGTACTACGCGGCCAAGGCCAACCCCGAGGCACCCGTCCTGCGCGCGCTCTCCCCGTACGTCGACGGCTTCGAAGTCTCCTCCGGCGGCGAACTGGCCCATACGGCCGCCGCGGTTCCCGGCCGCCCGCTCGCCTTCGGCGGCCCCGGCAAGACCCCCGAGGAAACCGCCGCCGCGCTGCGCGCCGGTACCGCCCGCTTCCATGTGGAGAGCGCCCGCGACCTGGCCCTGCTCGCCCGCCTCGCCCGGGAGAGCGGGGCGGGCGACGGCGGCCGCCCGCCCGTCGGCGTACTCCTGCGGGTCAACCTCCCCGTCGCCGGGGAACTCACCGCGGGCAGCGCCCTCACCATGGGCGGCAGCCCGTCCCCCTTCGGCAGCGACCCGGCGGAGGCGGAGGAACTGCTGCGGGAACTCGTCCGCGACGGCGGGCCCGCCCTGAGCTGGCGGGGCGTCCACGCCCATCTCGCCAGCGGGCTGACCGCCCCGCAGCAGCTGGCGGTCGCCCGCTCCGTCGTCGCCTGGTCGGCCGCGCTCGCCGCCCGCCACGGCCTCCCGCTGCCCGAGGTCAACGTCGGCGGCGGCATGACCGTCGACTACACCCGCCCCGGGGACCGCTTCGACTGGGCGGCGTTCGGCGCGGGACTCGGCCGGCTCGCCGACGAGCACCCCGGGACGGTGCTCCGGATCGAACCCGGCCGGGCCCTGACCGCCTACTGCGGCTGGTACGCCACGGAGGTCCTGGACGTGAAGCGCAGCCACGGCGAGACCTTCGCCGTCCTCCGCGGCGGCACCCACCATCTGCGGACCCCGGTCACCAAGGGCCACGACCAGCCCTGCGCCGTACTGCCGGTCCGGGACCCCAGCGGCACGGCGGCGGCGGACGGGACCACGGCCGCCCCCGCCACCGGCACGGTCACCCTCACCGGTCAGTTGTGCACCCCCAAGGACGTCCTTGCCCGAGGGGTCCGGGCGCCGGGGCTGCGG
Organism: Streptomyces sp. NPDC003691; assembly: GCF_053981115.1. NCBI lineage: Bacteria > Bacillati > Actinomycetota > Actinomycetes > Kitasatosporales > Streptomycetaceae > Streptomyces > Streptomyces sp. NPDC003691. The sequence continues at coordinate 10,962 of NZ_JBSFNQ010000130.1, forward strand.
CCCGGTGACCGCGTGGTGTTCGCCCTGGCGGGCGCATACGCCTGGAACATCTCGCACCACGACTTCCTGATGCACCCCCGGCCCGGTTTCCACTTCCTCGGCGCGTCCCCCGGCGGCGACACCGCGCAGCACTAGGGTCTGACCCGGTCCCCCCGAGACCGGAGCGAGCGCGGGGCCGGAGGTGAAGGGAACGTGAAACCACCGGCCGGGCCCGCGCTCGCCGTCACGACGGTCGTCCTCACCCTCACCACGGGGGTGGTGGAGGCCGTCAGCTTTCTGGTCCTCGGGCCCGTCTTCACCGCTGTCCAGACCGGCAACCTGCTGCTCCTGGGCTTCGCGCTGGCCGACGCGGGCGGACTCTCCCCGGCGGTCTCCGCGATCTCCCTCGGCGGATTCACCGCGGGCGCCGTCCTCGGCGCCCGCTTCGCCTCCGCGCTCGACCTGAGGGGCCGTCCCTGGTTCGGCCCGTCCCTGCTCACCGAGGCGGCCCTGCTGGCCGCCGCGGGCGCCGGATGGCTCGCCGCCGACGGCACGGCGGCCGCCACCGGACCGGAGCCGGCCGTCACCGCGCTGGTCGCCGCCGCGATGGGCATACGGAACGTCACCACCCTCCGCGCCGGGGTCCCCGGCTTCACCACCACGGTCGCCACCAGTTCGCTGACCGCCCTCCTCGCCCCGCTCGGCGCCGACACCCGGATCGCCGCCGGTGCCGGGCGCGGGTACCGGCGGCTGGCCACCGTGGGCGCCATGTTCCTCGGCGGACTGCTCGGCGCCCTGCTGCTGAAGGCGGACGTCCCCGCCGCCGTACTGCTGCTGGCCGTCGCCGCGACGGTCGCCGCCACCGCCGCCGGACACGGCGCCGCCCGGCTGCGGTCCGCCGGATAACCGCATGCCCGGGGCCCCGTCCCGCCGGATATCCGCATGCCCCGGGGCCCCCTCCCGGGTTACCGTCCCGCCATGAAACACCCGCCCGACGACATCGGCGAACCCGCGCTCCGCCGCGCCCTGCGGGCCTGGCACGCCGAAGCCGCCACGCTGACCTATGTCCCCCTCGGGTTCGGGGACCACCACTGGCGGGCCGAGGGCACCGGGGGAGAGCGGTGGTTCGTCACCGTCTCCGACCTCGCGCGGAAGTATCACTGCGGAATAGGGGTGGACGCGGCCCGGGACGGACTGCGCCGCGCCATGGACACCGCGGCCGCGCTCGGCGGTTCCGGACTCGGCTCCGGCTCCGGCGGTTTCGTGGTCGCCCCGCTGCGCACACCGGACGGAGAGACGCTCCGCGACCTCGGCGAACGGTACGCCGTCGCGGTCTTCCCCTGGACCGGGGGGACCGCCGGGGAATTCGGCGGTGAACCGGACCCCGGCGAACGGGCCGCGACCCTGGAGGCGCTGGCCGCCCTGCACCGGGCCGAACCGCCCGCCGCCGTCCGGCCCCTGCCGCCCGCGCTGTCCGCCCGCGACAGGCTGGTCCGGAACCTCGGGGCGGCCGGTGAGCCCTGGCGGGGCGGCCCCCGGTCCGAGGACGCCCGGGAACTGCTCGCGGAACACGCGTCCGCCGTACGGCGGCGGCTCGACGACTTCGACCGGCTGGCGGCCGGTCTCCGGGACCGCGCGGCGGCCCCGGTCGTCACCCACGGCGAACCGCACCCCGGGAACCTGCTGCGCCACGGCGGACGGCTGCTGCTGGTGGACTGGGACACCGTGGGTCTCGCCGTGCCCGAACGCGATCTGTGGCTGGTCGCCCGCGACGAGACCGGCCTCGCCCACTGGGCGGAGCTGACCGGACGGCGCCCCGACCCCGGCGCGCTCGCCCTCTACCGGCTGCGCTGGGGCCTGGAGGACCTCGACGACTTCCTGGACCGCTTCCGTTCCCCGCATACCGCCACGGCCGATACGGAAGAGGCGTGGCGGGGATTGACGGACACTCTGAAAGACCTGGCGTCCCCGCCGTTCTGAGATCGTGCGGTAGCGGTCCGTGAGGACCGTGAGGGAACGGTCCGGGTTTGGCATGTGCCCCCTGCAATCGTCGTTCTCCGGGCTTCCGCCAAATGGCCGGGAACGCTCGGCGTCCGCCCGGAGTTCCCGGAAATCGCTTCGGGTACCCCTGGTTGCCCGGGTTCACGTCCGGCGGTCCCGGAGAACGTATCTGAAATGCGCTGTTTGCCGTCCCTGCGTGACGTATGAGTGACGATCCCTGCGCAAACGGTGGTGCGCACCCGCGAAAAACGCCTATGCGTGTGCGAGCCTGGTAGCGGCACACCGTACGCCCGCAGCCGCGGGACCGTCGCCGTTACGAGGCGGCGCGGTCCATTCGCGGACGACCGCGCCGTCTGCCGGGCCGCGGACCCCTGGCTCCACCTATTCGTGCCACCGCGTCACGTACGGGCAGAACTCACCGAAGAGAAACGCGCCATCACGCTCTGTTTCACAACAACGGAGGTGCGTGTGTGAATTGCGGAGTGATCGTGGCCGGTGTGGCTGGTGGGGCGGATGGTGACGGACGTCACTCTCCTTTCCAGTGCACGAAATTGCCGGTTCAAGCGTCTCCTAGGTTGTCAGGAAAACCTCAACGGCTCGACTGTGCCGTCGTGTTCGCCGTCGCATATGCGATCGTGAGGCCGGCCGGGTGTCGACTGGCGAGCTTTATCCGCAATATGACGGACCGTGATGAACTGGCTACATCGCGGCCGCGTATTGCTCCTTGTGCGGCCACGCGGTGGCCCGAGAACAGTCCCGAGCGGGGCAGGGAGAAAAGCATGAAACCGTTCGCGTGGAACTACGCACGTCCGGCCGAGCTGTCGCCCGTCGTCGACCAGTACTCGTACGACGCCACCCTCCAGATGAACGTCCTCGCGGACGGTCGCCCCGCCATCCTGGACCGGGCTCTGCTGGCCGCGGTCGGCACCACCACTTCGACGGCGGGCTCCGCCACCCACTTCGACGACTGACGCTCCCCTGAAATGACGGTGCTCATTCTCACCTGCGAGCAGGACGTGACCGCGGACATGGTGGTGGCGCAGCTCCACAAGCACGGTGTTCCGCTCGTCCGGTTCGACCCCGCCGACCTCCCCGGGGACGGCACGATCTCCGCCGAGTACGTACGGGGTGAATTCCGCGGTTATCTGTCCACCGGAGGGCGGGTCGTCAGCATGGACGGCCTGCGCTCCATCTGGGTGCGCAGGCCGGGCGAGCCCGCCGCCCATGCCCCGGAGCCGTCCGCCTGGCTGACGGCCGAGAGCGGACAGGCCCTGTACGGCATGCTCCACAGCACGAACGCCCGCTGGATGAACGAACCCGGCGCGGCGGCCAGGGCGCGGCTGAAGCCGTGGCAGTTGCGCGTGGCCCACCGCAGCGGTTTCCCGGTACCCGCCACGGTCGTCACCACCTATCCGCAGGTGGCACGGCAGTTCGCGGACCAGTACCGGCATGTCGTGGTCAAGGCGGTCTCGGGCAGGCCGCCGCACGACCCCCCGATGGCGCTGCCGACCACCCTGGTGCCGCCGGACGCCGATTTCGACGATGTGGCGGCGGGCCCCACCCTGCTGCAGCGCTATATCGCGAAGGAGGCCGATATCCGGCTGACCTGTGTGGGCGACGAACTCTTCGCCGCCCGCAAGACGGCCGCCCCGGGCCAGGTGGACGGACGGTACGGGGAGACGGGCCACACCTGGGAGCCGGTCCCGGCGGCGGACCGGGTCCGGCGCGCGGTCGCCCGCTATATGGAGCTGGCCGGACTCTCCTACGGGGCCTTCGACTTCGCCGAGGACACCGAGGGGACCTGGTGGTTCCTGGAGTGCAACCAGGGCGGCCAGTTCGGGTTCATCGAGCTGGAGACGGAGCAGCCGGTCGCCGACGCCGTGGCCCTGGTCACCGAGCCGGGCGGATAGGGCATGGGTTCCCCCGTGGGTCGGAGCCGGGTGTGGGGCAGAGGGGGGCGCGCAGGAGTAGCCGG
>NZ_JBSFNQ010000131.1:0-14825 GCF_053981115.1 Streptomyces sp. NPDC003691
GGACGGACGGTCTGCGGACCCTGGAGTCCGACGGCGAACCCCATGCGCAGGTCCGGGCCCGCGACGACGATGCCGGTCTGGACAACGGCCCGCGCCTCGGCCGGCTTCTTGGCGGCCTTGGCGACCTCCTGGAACGCCTCGGCGCGGCCCCGGATGGGGTTGGCGATCAGCTGGTCGACATGCTTGTTGAAGCGGGTACGGAGCTGGTCGGCCGGGAAGTTCTGCAGAACGTCGTTGGAGAGGATCAGCGATTCGACGTGCTGCCGCTCGTTGTGGTCGACATGACCGTCGGCGGCGGCGACCAGGGCGCAGACGGCCATGCTGGCATCGCGGTAGGCACCGCTCTTCAGCTCGGTCTTGAGGGAGGTGAGCTGCGTCTTCAGCAGGCCCACGAGCTGGGCCTTGGAGCCGCCGGCCGCCCCCGAACCGCCGGTGGACGGGCCGTGGTGGCCCCGGGCCCCGGAGCCGCCCGATCCCTGGTTCTGCTGCTGGAGGGCCTTGGCCTGGTCCTTGATCCGGTCCCACATCGCCACTGAATGCCACCTCGGTTTGACTGTCGTTCATCGGTCGTTCGTCCATCGGGTGACGCGTACTGGACACGTCACCCGGGAAACGTACGCCGCCGCCGGGGAGTTCCGCACGGCCGGGATTGCCTGTCCCGGAGACACGGAATCGCCCACCCCGGAGGGACGGCATCGCTTACCCCGGAGGTAATCGCGCGGCCGGAGGGCCGCGGACAGACTGTGATCACAGCCGGGGACGACAGGTACCGGCCCCCAGTCCGACAGGTTCCGCAGCCCCTCCGCACACCGGGAGTACCCATGTCACGCCGCCGTTCCGGCCGTATCCGCTCCGCCGTCGTCCTCGCCGTGACCGCGGCCCTCCTTCCCCTCGGCACGGGCATGTCCGCCGCCGCCCCGGCGGCCCCGGCGCCGGTGTTCTCGGCGTACTGCGAGTCCGTGGTGGCCGGCCGGTCCGCGCTGCCCGCCGACGCGGCGGCGTTCATGAAGGCCTACTGCGAGTGGGGGGCCGCGCCGGAAGTACCCGCGTACATGGACCTCTTCACCGGCACCGGCACGCTGATGGACTCGGGGCTGCCCGCCCCGATCGGCAAGGCCACCATCGAAGGGCAGATGACCAGCCTCCTCAAGGCGGTGGAGTACCGCTTCCAGCCGGTCTCCGCGGTGGCTTCCCGGGACGGGCGGACCGTTTTCGTCAAGGCCCGCAACTCCGGTCATCTGAAGCTGCCGGGGAACGTGGCCGGTCCCTCGTTCGACTACATCACCACGCACCGGCTGGTGCTCGACGGGACCCGGGTGGAGCAGGGCCGCCGGTTCTGGGACCAGACGGAGCTGTTCCGGGCGCTGAATCCGTCCCTCGCCAATCTCTTCGCCACGGTTCCGGCGGTCGCCCCGGCCGCGCCGCGCACCCGGGACCGGCTGACCGCCTGGAACACCCGCGACTCCGCCGCGCTGGTGGCCGGTGTGGACGACGTCGTCAGGCTGACCGGGCCCGGGCTGGGCGCGGCGGGGCTGACGAAGCAGCGGGACATGCGGGCGTACCTGGAGCGGTTCTTCACCCGGGTGCACGACCTGAAGCTGGAGCCGGGGAAGACCGTGCGGCAGGGACGGGTCACCTACCGGGAGTGGGTGGGCCACGCCGAACTGTCGAAGGAGAACGGCCCGAAGCGGAAGATCACCTACGGCATCACCGAGCGGTTCACCCGGGACGCCGCCGGGGACACCTCGTGGGACCTGGCGTTCGAGACGCTGGACCTGGTGGCCGACGAGTGCGAGATCAACAATCTGCGGCGGCTGCTCTTCCCGCATCTGGTCGAGTGCAAGCCGGCCGCCTGACGGCCGGAGAGGGCAGCACTGCCCGGGACCTTCCCGTCCCGGGCGGCGCTCCCCCGGGTGTCCGGGCCGGCCCGGCGTACTCACCCACGGCTGAGTAGGACCGCCCACGCGACCGTGCCGGACGGGCTTCTACGCTGCACCCCATGAGCGTGATACGAGGGTGGTCCGGGCGCCCGGTGTCCGGCGCCGCGCACGGCCGGAGCGGCGGATGCTGACCCGGGGGCGGCTGCTGTGGTCCGTGGGTGTCCTGGTACTGGTCGTGGCGGGGGTGCTGGGAGTGCGGCTGTGGAACGGGGAGCCCTATCCCGGTTCGGATCCGGAGCGGGTGGCGGTCGAGTTGGAGCAGCGGGCCCAGGAGCTGTACGAGGACGCGGCGCTGCCCGAGGGCACGCGGGCCGAGTCCCCCGGGGTGCGGAAGGGCGGCTGCCAGTACCGGGGGCTGCGCGGCATCCTCCATCTCGACGACGGCCGCAGGCCGGACGTCTGGCACTTCTGGCTCGACTGGTCGGCGCCCCGGACGGACGCCGCGGCGGCCCGGGCCGGGCAGGAGCGGATCCGGGCCCGGCTGGAGCGGCTGGGCTGGGAGAACGTCCGCGGAATCTTCGGCGATATGGGGTTCCGCTACCGGGATCCCGCCTCGGGCGAGCAGGTGGACGCCTCGTGGTACCGGGCGACCGGAACCCTGCTGGTGCGGGTCGCCTCGCCGTGCGGCGAGGTTCCACAGCGGTTCCGGGACGGCGGCTGGCCGGCCCGGAGCTGGCAGCCGGCCTGAAGCAGCGGGCGGGGGTACGGGGAGGCCGCTCCTCCCCGTACCCCCGTCCTGCCGTCAGCAGGCCGCCGTACCGTCGAACACCTCCTCCCGGGAGGCCTCGCGCAGACCGCCGCCGTCCAGCAGCAGCCAGCGGGTGACACCGACGGCGGAGAGGAACGGCAGGTCGTGACCGGCCACCAGCAGCGCGCCCCGGTACGACTCCAGCGCCGTTGTCAGCTGCCGCACACTCGCCAGGTCGAGGCTGTTGGTCGGTTCGTCCAGCATCAGCAGCTGCGGCGCCGGGTCGGCGAGCATCAGCGCGGCGAGGGCCGCGCGGAAGCGTTCGCCGCCGGAGAGCGTCCCGGCCGGCCGGTCGGCCGCCGCGCCCTTGAACAGGAAGCGGGCGAGTCCGGCCCGGATCCGGTTGTCGCTCGCGCCGGGCGCGTACCGCGCGACGTTCCCGGCGACCGGGAGGGCGTCGTCGAGGACGTCCAGCCGCTGGGGCAGGAAGCGGTGCGGTACATGTACGGCGGCCTCGCCGGCGAGGGGTTCGAGGAGTCCGGCGAGGGTGCGCAGGAGGGTGCTCTTGCCGGAGCCGTTCCGGCCGACGAGCGCGATCCGTTCCGGGCCCCGGACCGTGAACTCGCCGTTCTGCGGGGCTCCGTACGCCGGACGCAGGTCCCGGAGGGTGAGGACGGTACGGCCCGGGGGCAGTTCGGTGCCGGGCAGGTCGATCCTGATCTCCTCGTCGTCACGGACGGCCGCCGTCGCCTCGTCGAGCCGTTCACCGGCCTCCGCCAGCCGTTCCTCGTGGAGGATGCGGTGTTTGGCCGCGGAGACCTGCGCCTGGCGCCGGCGTTCGCCCATGATCACCTTGGGTTCGCGTTTGTTCTCCCACATCTTCCGGCCGTAGCGGCGGCGGCGGTCCAGTTTGACCCGGGCGTCGGCGAGTTCGCGCTTCTGCCGCCGCAGATCGGCCCCGGCGACCCGGACCATCCGTTCGGCCGCCTCCTGTTCCACGGCGAGCGCCTCCTCGTAGGCGGTGAGGTTTCCGCCGTACCAGAGGAGTTCGCCGTTGCGGAGGTCGGCGATCCGGTCGACCCGGTCGAGGAGTTCCCGGTCGTGGCTGACGACGATCATCACTCCGTTCCAGTGGTCGACGGCGGCGTAGAGGCGCCGCCGTGCGCGGAGGTCGAGGTTGTTGGTGGGTTCGTCGAGGAGCAGTACTCCCGGGCGGCGCAGCAGCAGTCCGGCCAGCCGCAGCAGGACCGATTCGCCGCCCGAGAGTTCGCCCACGGTCCGGTCCAGGCCGATATGGCCGAGCCCGAGGCCGCCGAGGGTGGCGAGGGCCCGTTCCTCGACGTCCCAGTCGTCGCCGACGGCGGTGAAGTTCTCCTCCGCGGCGTCTCCGGCCTCGATGGCGTGGAGGGCGGCGCGGATACCGTCGATGCCCAGCGCCCGGTCCACCGGGAGCCCGGTGTCGAGCGTGACGTTCTGCGGCAGGTAGCCGATGTCCCCGGCGGTCCGGACGGTGCCCCGGGCGGGGCGCAGCTCTCCGGCGATCAGCTTCAGCAGGGTGGACTTTCCGGATCCGTTGAGTCCGGTCAGGCCGGTGCGGCCGGGGCCGAAGGCGGTGTGGAGTCCGTCGAGGACGGGGGTGCCGTCGGGCCAGGCGTAGGTCAGGCCGGTGCAGCTGACCGCGGGGGCGGCGGGGGTCGTTGACATGGGCGTCTCCTGGGGGTCCGGGTCGTACGGGGCGGGGGCGCGATGTGTACGGGACACCGGGCACCGTGGCGACCTGTGGATTCCCCGGGAGCCGGACGGAGTCCGCCGGACGGGTTGCTCCGGTCCGGAGGGGACGGCTCTGAGGGCCGAGGTCGCGTATGCGGTGGACACACCGGGCGGCGGACGGGGCACGGGGCACCGTGGGCTCGGGGTGGGGGTGTCCTCAGGACCTCAGACGAGCAACGTCCGTTTCTCCTCTTCGACGGCAGCAGAAGCGTTATACAGCGTATAAGAGAGTGGGGAGGGCGTCAACGCCCGGCCACGGACTCCTCGGTACCGCGGCCGGAACGGGCGCTCCGGGGAGAGTGGTTACGCCGGTCAGGCAGGAGTGCGGCGGTCGCCGGGCCGGTCGCCGGCCCCGGGCTGTCCGGGTACCGAGGCACCCGCGGCAGGGCTCGTGGCGGCCGGGAGCGTCTCGGGGAGGGCCGCGAAGCAGCAGAGACTGAGCAGGGCGATCCCGGTGAGCCAGGCCGCCACGCCCCAGGGCGGGCCGCCGTCCCGGGAGAGGGCGGTGGTCGCCAGTGGGGTGAGGGCGCCGCCGAGCACTCCGGCGAGGTTGTAGCCGACGGCGGCGCCCGTACAGCGCACCCGTGGTTCGTACAGCTCGGGCAGATAGGCGGCGGTGACGGCGAACACGGAGACGAAGGCGAGCAGGGCGACGGTGAACGCCACGAAGACCGGGACCGGTTCGCCGGTGCCGAGCAGGGCCGCGAACGGGAACATCCACAGGGCCGTCAGGGCGCTGCCGGCCAGACACATCGGACGGCGGCCGATCCGGTCGGCCAGTAGGGCGGCGAACGGGGTGACGGTCCCCTTGACCGCGACCGCCCCCATCACCAGGGCCAGCATCACGGTCCGGCTGATGCCCGCCTCCTCGGTGCCGTAGGCGAGCCCCCAGGTGGTGACGGTGTAGAAGACGGCGTAGCCGCAGGACAGGGCCCCGGCGGTCAGCAGCAGGGTGCGCCAGTGGTGGCGCAGTACCTCCAGGGCGGGGGCGTCCGCGTGCTGTCCGGTACGACGCATCTCGTCGAACTCGGGGGTTTCGGTGAGGGAGGCGCGGAGCAGGAGCCCGCCCGCGGCGAGGATGCCGGCCGCCCAGAACGGCACCCGCCAGCCCCAGGCGAGGAACTGGGCGTCGGTGAGGGTCGCGGAGAGCGCCAGGGTCAGCCCGTTGGCGAGCAGGAAGCCGACCGGCGGACCCATCTGGGGGAAGGCGCCCCACAGGGCGCGCCGGTGGGCGGGGGCGTGTTCGGCGGTGAGCAGGACCGCGCCGCCCCATTCGCCGCCGAGACCGATGCCCTGGACGAAGCGGAGGGCGACCAGGAGGACGGGGGCGGCGGGGCCGATGCTGTCGTACGTGGGCAGACAGCCGACCAGGACGGTGGCGACCCCGGTGGTGAGGAGGGAGGCGAAGAGCACCGGCCGGCGTCCGACGCGGTCGCCGATATGGCCGAAGAGCAGGGATCCGATGGGGCGGGCGATGAACCCGGCGCCGAAGGTGCCGAAGGCGGCGAGGGTGCCGGCGAGCGGGGAGAAGGAGGGGAAGAAGAGCGGGCCGAGGACCAGCGCGGCGGCGGTCCCGTAGACGAAGAAGTCGTAGAACTCGACGGCGGTTCCGGCGAGGGTGGCGAAGGCGAGCCGGAGCATGGACGGGGCGCCGTCGCGGGCGGTCCCGGGCGACGGGGGACGGCGTGTGCGCATGTCCGGCCAACGCGGGGCGGGCGGTGCCGGTTACGCGGCGCGCGCGGGTGCCGGGGGCCGGTACGGCGCGGAAGGGGGCGCGCCGTACCGGGCGGTCGTCAGGCGGAGAGTGCCCTGGTGTGGCCGGTGACGGTGCCGCGGTGGCGTTCGGACCAGGTGTCGAGGGCGGTGCGGCAGGCGTGGTCGAGGTGGTGGACGCCGGTGAGGTCCAGTACGACGGGCCGGTCGGGCGGCAGGGCTTCGAGGCTGTCGAGGAGGTTCGGCAGCCGCAGGAAGGTGGCGTTGCCGGTGAGCCGGACCCGGATGGGTCCGGTGCCCCGGTCGACGACGTCCAGCCGGAGGTGGGACGCCTCCCATGCGGTTTTGGCCACGGCCAGGGCGAGTCCGGCGACCACGCCTTCGAACATGCCGACGGTGACGATCGCGAGGGCCGTGATGCCGAGCACGAAGGCCTCGCCGCGCTGGCGGCGCCAGAGCCTGCCGAACTCCGCGGCGGGGACGAGCTTCACTCCCGCGTGGACCAGGACGGCGGCCAGGGCGGGTACGGGGATCCAGGCCAGGGCGGCGGGGAACAGGGCGGCGAAGAACAGCAGCCAGACGCCGTGCAGTACCCGGGACGCCTTGGTGCGGGCCCCGGCCCGGACGTTGGCGGAGCTGCGGACGATGACGGCCGTCATGGGGAGGGCGCCGAGGGCGCCGCAGACCGCGTTGCCCGTGCCCTGGGCGACGAGTTCCCTGTCGTAGTCGGTGCGCGGTCCGTCGTGGAGACGGTCCACCGCCGCGGCACCGAAGAGGGATTCGGCGGAGGCGATCAGGGTGAAGGCGAGGACGGTGCCGACCGCGGCGAGCGAGGCCAGTTCGCCGAACGCCTCGGCCGACGGGGGGCGGACGGAGTCCAGCAGCCCCTGGACCTCGACGGTGGCGACGGGCAGATCGGCGATCAGGACGGTGAGAGTGGCCAGACCGACGGCGGCGAGCGGCGCGGGAACCGCCCGGGCCGCGCCGGGCAGCCGGGGCCAGAGGACGAGTACGGCGACGGTTCCGGCGCCGAGGGCGGCCGACAGCAGCGCCTCGGTGCTCCCGGCGGCGTCCAGCAGGGCCGCCGGCAGTCCGGTGATCTTGTCGTGGCCGGCGGTGGGGGCGTCGAGCCCCGCCATCGCGTAGAGCTGTCCGGCGATCAGGACCAGGCCGATACCGGCGAGCATGCCTTCGACGACGGAGACCGAGACGGCCCGGAAGCAGCGGCCGAGCCGGAGGAGGCCCAGAAGGATCTGGAGAGCGCCGGCGGCGAGCACGATCGCGCCGAGGACCGGGAGTCCGAAGGCGGTGACGGCTTCGAGGACGAGGACGGTGAGTCCGGCGGCAGGCCCGGAGACCTGGAGGCTGCTGCCGCGCATCGCGCCGGTGACGAGTCCGCCGACGATCCCGGTGACCAGGCCGAGTTCGGCGGGGACGCCGGAGGCGACGGCTACGCCGACGCACAGGGGCAGGGCGACGAGGAAGACGACGAGGGAGGCGGCGAAGTCCTGCCGCAGATGGGGGAAGGACGTCCTGGGCACGCCGCGCTCACCGGGCCGTACGGGCGTCGGTGTCCGCGCGGTACCCCCGCAGCGCGCCGGGGCGGGCCGCGGGGGGCCGGGCCGGGGGCGGGGGGAGCACGGGGTGCCCGGGGGCACGGGCGTGGTCGGTGGGGGTGCGCATGTGCGGTGAATCCTCCTGGCGCGCTGCGGGGGCGCGTCGGGCCGGCGAAACGGAGCGTGGGGGCGGGAACCCGCGCCGCGCGGCGGAGTTCCCGGAGGGCGGCCGGGTTCCCGTCCGCTTCCGGGGTGACCGGCGGGGACGGCGGGAGCCGGCGGGTCCCGGCCGCCGGTGCGGCGCCGGGGCACGGAGGTCGGGGGCGGGGTGCCGCCCGGGCGGGGGCGGTTGCGGGTGTCCGGGGTGCGGGCGGGGCCGGTGACGGGTCCGGCGGCCCGGCCGCGGGGTTACGCGCCGGGCGCCTCGGCGGAGGTGCCGCCGGGGCCGGGCGGGGACGGGGCCACGGAGGCCGCCCGGGCGGGTGGCGGCAGGGTGGGCGGCGATATCCGGGCCCGCGGTATCAGGGTCCGCGGTGTCGTGTTCGGCACGGTGGCGTCTCCCTCCGGCACTGGCCGGTGTTCCTCGGCACGCACGTCAAAGGATGACCAAATAGGTCAACGAAAGGTCAAGGAACACGTTAACGCCTGCCGGTCGTTCATGGGCTGCGCAACGACTCCGCGCGGGGCGGCGCGCGCCGTGCCGCACCCGGCGGGGCACGGGCGCGGCGGATGCGCGGTCGTACGCGGAGGCGCCCGGGTGCTCCCCCGGAGGGAGGTGAAGGCTTCCGGCGCCTGCGCTCGTTCGGGTGGGTCCGGCGGAGCCGGGGCTGTGGCGCGCAGGGGCCGCCCGGGCAGGCCCGGCAGGGCGTACGGCGGCTCCCGGACGGGACGGCGCGCGGGGTTCGGCGGGGGTGCGGCGGAGTGCGGGGCCGCGGTACGCAGGGCGGTCCCGTTCCGGTGTGCCACCCGCGGGGCCGGGCGGGGACGGGTGTCCGGGCCCGGCCCCGCCGCGACGGCGGGCCGCACCCGGCCGGACGGGTGACGACACGCCGGGAGCGGCGGCGCGGGGGCTTCCGTTACCGCGAACGCGGTTGTGCTAGCGGGGCAGGTGCCCGTCGGTGTAGGCGTCCGCGTAGTCGTCCGCCGGCGGGATCACGGTGATGACGTCGATCATCACCCCGTCGGGGGCCTCGACGATGAAGTGGCGCTGGCCGAAGTCCTCGGTGCGCAGCGGGAGCAGTTCGGCCAGTCCGGCCCCGCCGACCAGGCGCCGGTGTTCGGCGTCGACGTCCTCGACCTCGAAGTTCAGCAGGAGGCAGCCGGTGAGGGGGGTGCGGCGGCCTTCGGGGACGGTGGGGTGGGCCGGGTCCAGCAGGGCGAGTTCGTAGTGGGGGGCGTCCGGGCGGCGGAGGCTGACGTACCAGTCGGCCTCGAAGGTGATCTCGAAGCCGAGCAGGCCGGTGTAGAAGTCGCGGGCCGCGGCGATGTCGCGGGTGCCGATCACCGGGTAGAAACCGCCGAGCTTGCCGGTCATGACCGTGTGCCTTTCGTCGGGCGAACAATGTCGGGCGAACAGTGCGGAGCACACCCGGGGACGGACCATTTCACATACCCCGAGTATGCGAAGACGACGCTAACATACTCCGGGTATGCGAAACGGGAAGGCGGTCGGACTGCGATGACGAGCCGGGCGGAACAGCGGGCGGCGACCCGGCGGGCGCTGCTCGCCGAGGGACGGCGGCGGTTCGCCGCCGACGGGTACCACGATGTGGTGTTCGCCGAGGTGGCCGAGGCCGTGGGGGTGACCAAAGGGGCCGCGTACCACCACTTCGTGAGCAAGGCGGGGCTCTTCCGCGCGGTGGTGGCCGAGGTGCAGGAGGAGCTGGGCGAGGCGGTCGCGGCGGCCGCCGACGCCCATGACGACCCGTGGGAGCAACTGCGGGCGGGCTGCCGCGCGTTCCTCGCGGCCGGCGCCGACCCCGGGGTGCGCAGGATCGTGCTGCTCGACGCACCGACCGTGCTCGGCTGGGACGAATGGCGGGACATGGACGAAGGGTCGTCGGCGCGCCATCTCACCGAGGCCCTGGAGTCCCTGGTCGCCGCCGGGATCGTCCCGGAGCAGCCGGTGGAACCGCTGGCCCGGCTGCTGTCGGGGGCGATGAACGAGGCGGCGGTGTGGCTGGCGCGCACGGACGACCCGGGCGCACTGGAGGCGACCGGACGGGCGCTGGACCGGCTGCTGGCCGGCCTGCTCCGGTAGGGAACCGCCGCCGGGCCGCGCCGGGCCCGGGCGTGCTTCCCCGGAATCCCCCGGCAGTTTTGCCGCCGGCGTGTTCCGCCGGGCCGGTACACGGCCGCCGTACGACGCCGGGCGCACTCTTCCGGCTTCGGCCGCACCCCACCGGACCCACCCGGCGGACGGCGCCGCCCGCCGGGGCATGCCGGGTGTCCGCTCAGCGGATATCCGTGTCCGCCCTCTCCCCGGGAGCCCGGCGAGCGGGCAGACTCGGCGCCATGTCTGCCTCTGCCGCGTCCGCCGCGTCCCCCGTGCCGTCCGAACCCGCCGCGTCCGCCGCGCCCGCCGCAAGTCCCGGGCGCTGGGTCTCCACCCACGGGGATCCGTACCGGCCCGTCCCCTACCGGCCGGGGCGGATGCCCGCCGGGGAGTCCCTCACCCGGGCGGCGGAGCTGCGCGCCCGGATGGACGAGCGCCGTACGGTACGCCAGTTCGCCCCCGACCCCGTACCGATGGAGGTCGTCAGGGCCGCCGTCGCCTGTGCGTCGACCGCGCCGTCCGGCGCCCATCAGCAGCCGTGGACCTTCGTACTGGTGCGGGATCCGGAGATCCGGCGGCGGATCCGGGAGGCGGCCGAGGAGGAGGAGCGGATCTCGTACGACGGCCGCCTCGGCGAGGAGTGGCTGGCCGCGCTGCGTCCGCTCGGCACGGACGGGGTCAAGACCCATCTCACCGACGCGCCCGCCCTGATCGTCGTCTTCCAGCAGCGCTACTGGCTGGGCGAGGACGGCACCAAGCGCAAGCACTACTACGTCGACGAGTCCGTCGGTATCGCGGTCGGCATGCTGCTGACGGCCCTCCATCTCTCCGGCCTGGCCGCGCTGGTGCACACGCCGAGCCCGATGCGCTTCCTCTCCGAGGTACTGGAACGGCCCGCCAACGAGAAGGCGTTCGCGGTGGTGCCGGTGGGCTATCCGGCCGCCGACTGCCAGGTCCCCGATCTGGTGCGCAAAACGCTGGACCAGGTGATGGTCGAGATCTGAGAGCACCCCTTTTGCGGCATGTCCATGCCAGTCAGGGGCCGGTAGAGTCGGGCGCGTCCACTCAGCCGGTGCGCACACCGGAGAGGCGGGATGCGCACCCCGTGACCAGGAGCGCCCATGTCCCGCAGACATCCCGCCGCCCGGCCGGTGCCCGCGCTGCTCGCCCTGGCGGCGGTCGCCGTCCTCGTCGCCGTACCGCGGTCCGGACCCGCTCAGCAGCCGGACGGCACCGACCGTGCCGTCCGGGCGGCGGCGACCGGTCCGGCCCGGCCCGACACCGGCCCGCCCGGACAACCGCCGGGCGGGAAGGGCCGGCCCGACGCCCGTGACGTGGTGCTCGCCGTGCACGGCGGGGCCGGTGCCGCTCTGGACCGCGCGACCACGTCGCCCGCGCGCGAGAAGGCGTACCGCGACGGGCTGGCGGCCGCCCTGCGGGCCGGGCAGCGGCTGCTGGACGACGGCGGGACGAGCGTGGACGCGGTGGAGGCCGCGGTGAAGCGCCTGGAGGACGATCCGCTCTTCAACGCCGGGAAGGGCGCGGTCTTCAACGCGGACGCCGGGCACGAACTGGACGCCTCCGTAATGCGCGGCTCCGACCTCGCGGCGGGCGCGGTCGCGGGCGTGCGCAGCCTGCGCAATCCCGTGGCGGGCGCCCGGCTGGTGATGGAGAAGTCGAAGCATGTGCTGCTCGCGGGTGAGGGCGCGGACGACTTCGGGGCGCGCGGCGGACTGGCCACCGTCACCCAGGAGTACTACTGGACCCAGGCGCGGTGGGACGCGCTGCTGCGGGCCAAGGAGGCCGAGCGGGGGTCGGCGGCCGCGGCCCGCTCCCCCGAGGCGATCGCCGACCGGCAGTCGCAGGGCACGGTGGGCGCGGTGGCCGTCGACGGCCGGGGCGATGTCGCGGCGGCGACGTCGACGGGCGGAATGACCAACAAACTGCCCGGCCGGATCGGTGACTCCCCGCTGATCGGCGCCGGGACGTACGCCAAGAACTCGACGCTCGCGGTGAGTGCCACCGGCGCGGGCGAGTTCTTCATCCGGGGCGCGGCGGCCTCGACCGTCTCGAACCTGATGGAGTTCAAGGGGCTGGGGGTCGCCCGGGCCGCGTACGACGTCGTCGTCGAGCGGCTGCCCCGGCTCGGCGGGCAGGGCGGGGTGATCGCACTGACCGGGGACGGTGTGTTCGACGCGCCGCACAGCAGCCCCGGCATGCTCCACGGCTATCTGACGGCGGACGGCGACGTGGTGACGAAGATCTTCCCGGACGAGTCGCCCGCGAACACCTGAGCCGCACCGGCAGGAAAACGACATGCACGCCGGGTCCGGAGGGTGGTGTCGCGAAGCCGCCGGACCCGGGTGCCGCCCGTTGCTGGACTGGTGACCGTCCATCGGCCACCGCACCGGAACGGAATCCATGTCCACGGTCACCCCCCTCCCGCCGTCCGCATCCACCGCCCCGCCCGGACCGGACCGCGGCGGGCCGCCCGCGGTCGCCGCCGTGGCCCTCGGCATCTTCGCCGTCGTCACCACGGAGATCCTGCCGATCGGTCTGCTCACCGCCATCGGCGGGGACTTCACCGTCTCCGACGGCACGGCGGGGCTGACGATGACCATGCCGGGCCTGCTCGCGGCCGTCGCGGCGCCGGTGGTGACCGTGGCGACCGGCCGGTACGACCGGCGCCGGATGCTCGTGGTCCTCCTGCTGCTCCTCGCGGGCGCCAATCTGCTGGCGGCAACGGCGACCGGCTACGGCGCCGTCCTCGCCTCCCGGGTCCTGGTGGGCGTGGTGATCGGCGGCTTCTGGTCGATCGCGGCCGGGATCGCGGCCCGGCTGGTGCCGGAGCGGTCGGCGCCCCGGGCGACCGCGCTGATCTTCGCGGCCGTACCGCTCGGTTCGGTCCTCGGCGTTCCGCTGGGCACGTTCGCCGGGGAGGCGTACGGCTGGCGGACCGCGTTCGGCGCGATGGCGGTCCTCACCCTGGGGACGCTGCTGCTGGTCCTGGTGACGGTGCCGCCGCTGCCGCCGGTGGCGGTGGTCCGCGGCGCGGTCCTGCGGGACGCCCTGCGCGCCCCCGGCAGCGGCGCCGCCCTGCTCCTCACCTTCCTGGTGGTACTGGCGCACTTCGGCGCCTACACCTATGTCACCCCCTTCCTGGAGGAGGTCTCCGGGGCCGGGCCCACCGCGGTGACGCTCTGTCTGCTCGGCTTCGGGGCGGCGGGTATCGCGGGCACCTTCGTGGGCGGGGCGCTGGTCGGCCGCCGGCCCCGGACCGCGTTCGCGGGGGCGGCGGCGCTGCTGGCCGCCGCGGTGCTCGCACTGCCCGTCCTGGGTGGCTCGACCGGGGCCGCCGCGGTGCTGCTCCTGGTCTGGGGCACCGCGTACGGGGCCGTCCCCGTCTGTTCCCAGCACTGGTTCGCCCGGGCCGTGCCACGGGCTCCCGAGGCGGCGTCCGTGCTGTTCACGGCCTCCTTCCAGGCAACGCTCTCGCTGGGGGCGCTGGCGGGCGGGGCCGTCGTCGACCGGTACTCGCCGTCCGCGGCGATGGTCCTGGGCGGAGCGGTGGCGGCCCTGATGGTGTCGGTGACCGCGGCGCACGCGGCCCGGGCCCGGCGGGCCGGGCGCCCCTGAGGGCACGGCTCCGGGAGGGCCCGTCCCAGCCTCCGGGAGCCCGGCTCCGGACCGGTGGTCCCGTCGCCGAGAGCGCGGCGCCCGGGGCGGTGCCATCCGCCCCGGACATCCCGCTCACACTCCGCCATCAGGGCTGTTCGTCCCGCCGTTCATGGACGTTCGGCCCGTGCGGGGCCGCGCCCGCGGGTCGAGACTGGAAGCGGCGGTCCGGACGGATCCGCCGGTACGAACGGCGCATGCGGAAGAACGGAAGTGCTGTGATGAACGGTCCGGTCGTGGTCGGGGTGGACGGCTCGGCATCGGCGCTCGCCGCCGTGGAGATCGCGGCCCGGGAGGCGAAGCAGCGCGGGGTGGGGCTGGAGGTCGTGCACGCTTTCATCTGGCCCGCCCTGCACGTCTCCCTCGGCCCCTCCCCCGCCGGCCCGCCCGACGGCGGGCTGCGCAACGCGGCCGAGAAGCTGCTCTCGGAGGCCGTCGACCGGGCCCGGGAGACCGAACCCGGTATCGAAGCCGACGGGCTGCTGATCACGGGTGAGCCGCTGACGGTCCTGGAGGCCAGGTCCCGGAAGGCTTCCCTGGTGGTCGTCGGCAGCCGGGGCATGGGCGGTTTCATCGGACTGCTGGTCGGGTCGACCGCGGTCCATCTGGCCGCGCACGGCAGGTGTCCCGTGCTGGTGGTCCGCGGGGAGGCCGTGGACGGCGGGCCCGTGGTCGTCGCGGTCGACGGGTCCCCGCAGGGCGACGCGGCGGTCGGATTCGCGTTCGCCGAAGCCTCGGCGCGCGGTGCGGACCTGGTCGCCGTGCACGCCTGGAACACCTGGACCGAGCGGGGCGGGGAGGACCCCGGCCATCCGCAGAACCTGGTGGACGGTATCGACCGGATGCGGGACGACGAGGAGCGGCTGCTGGCCGAGGCGCTCGCCGGATGGCGGGACCGCTATCCGGAGGTGACCGTGCACCGCCGGCTGGTCGAGAACCGGATCCGGCAGGCCCTGATCGAGGCCACCGAGCAGGCGCAGCTGATCGTCGTGGGGGCCCGGGGCCGGGGCGGTTTCACCGGGCTGCTGCTGGGCTCGGTCAGCCAGGCCCTGCTGCACCACGCGCACTGCCCGGTCGCGGTGGTCCGCGGCGACGCGGCCTGAACTCCGCCGGGGAGGGTGACGGCTCCCGGGGCCCGCGGGGCAGATCCCGGGGCCGTCGGACGCGGTCCGGTACGACGGGTCTGAAGACGACAACCGCGCGCAGCC
>NZ_JBSFNQ010000132.1:0-14453 GCF_053981115.1 Streptomyces sp. NPDC003691
TCGTTCTGCTGTGACGATGTGACGATGGAAAGGCTGGCAATGGAATCGGGGCCGCGGATCGATGGACGGGACGGGCAGGCCCGGCCGCCTCGGGCCCCAACTCCCTTTTGGTCCAGACCTCTTGACTGATGGTCTGGACCAACTTACGTTGTGGCGCAACACCCCCACGTACGTCTCCAGGCCCCCCGCAGTCCCAGGAGGTGAGCGTGCCCCACCGGTGTCCCCCCACACCCCCGCCCGCGCGTCCCGCCTCCTGCCGTCCGGCCCCGAGTCCGCGGCCGACGACCACCGGGAGCCTGTGAAGACAGGAAGGGAACACGCATGGCAGCTCGCAGATCCCGGCTCCTCGGGGCAGGCCTCGCCGCGGCCCTCGTCGTCCCGCTGTTCCTGGCCTCCGCCTCGCCCGGGCAGGCCGCCGCACCGCCCGCCGCACCACCGGGAGTCTCCGCCCAGCTCGCCGAACGGGCCGCCGACCGGCCCGTGGCGGACCGTGCCGCGGCACCCGCCGCCGCGGCCGAGACCTGCGCCGTCAAGTCCAAGCCCACGGGCAAGGTCCTGCACGGCTACTGGGAGAACTGGGACGGCGCCTCCAACGGGGTCCACCCGCCGCTCGGCTGGATCCCCATCACCGACTCCCGGATCACCACCAACGGCTACAACGTCATCAACGCCGCCTTCCCGGTGATCCTCTCGGACGGCACCGTCCTCTGGGAGGACGGCATGGACCGGACGGTGAAGGTCGCCACCCCCGCCGAGATGTGCGCGGCCAAGGCGAACGGCCTGACCATCCTGCTCTCCATCGGCGGCGCCACCGCCGGCATCGACCTCAGCTCCGCCGCGGTCGCCGACCGGTTCGTCGCCACCGTCGTACCGATCCTCCAGCGGTACAACTTCGACGGCATCGACATCGACATCGAGACCGGCCTGGTCGGCAGCGGCAACATCAACCAGCTCTCGGCCTCCCAGGCGAACCTGATCCGCATCATCGACGGGGTGCTGGCCCGGATGCCGTCGAACTTCGGCCTGACGATGGCCCCCGAGACCGCGTATGTGACCGGCGGCAGCGTCGTCTACGGCTCCATCTGGGGCGCGTATCTGCCGATCATCAAGAAGTACGCGGACAACGGCCGGCTGTGGTGGCTGAACATGCAGTACTACAACGGGTCCTTCTACGGCTGCTCCGGCGACTCCTACCAGGCGGGCACGGTCGCCGGGTTCCGGGCCCAGACCGACTGCCTCAACCGGGGCCTGGTCATCCAGGGAACCACGATCCGGGTGCCGTACGACAAGCAGGTGCCCGGTCTGCCGGCCCAGCAGGGCGCGGGTGGCGGGTACATGCCGCCGCCGCTGGTCGCCCAGGCGTGGAACAGCTACAGCGGTGCCCTCAAGGGCCTGATGACCTGGTCCATCAACTGGGACGGCTCACGTGACTGGACCTTCGGCCGCAATGTGAAGTCGCTCCAGGGCCGCTGATCCGCCCACCGGCACCGTTCGGTCCGTACGGTGCCGGAGAACGCCAGCCGCCCGCGCCCCCGGCGCGGGCGGCTTCGCGCCTCCGGGGCCGGGATCCGGCGCCCGGGTGCCGCGCTCCGCGCCGGAGCAGACAGAGCGGACGGACGGACGGGCGGACGCCCAACTCCCGCCGTGAGCACCCGGGTTCACGAGACGAGCGATCACCCGAGAATAATGGTCCAGACCTTTACGGGTACCCAGGTCGCCATATAACGTGCTCATAGATGAAACATCCCCCACAGTTTCATCATCCCCCCACAAGGAGTGACACGTTGACGGGCATCCTCGATGCCGCACTGTGCCGCTACCGGCGACACAGCACCACCATCCTCAGAGTTTCCGTCGGACTCGTCTTCGTCGGTTTCGGTGTCATGAAGTTCACCCCGGACGCCAGTCCGGCGGAGGACATCGCGACCCGGACGATGGACGTCCTCGCCTTCGGTCTCGTACCGGAGGGGGCGACCCGCCCCCTGCTGGCGCTCTTCGAGACCACGATCGGCCTCGGGCTGATCACCGGAATCCTTCTGCGGCTGGTGCTTGCGGCTTTCTTCCTGCACATGGCCGGGGTCTTCTCCGCCCTGCTGATCCTTCCCGACGAGATGTGGAACGGCCAACTGCCCACCCTGGAGGCGCAGTACATCATCAAGAACGTGGTACTGATCGCCGCCTGTCTGGCGGTCGCGGCGGAGGAGAGCCTCCGCACCACAGTCGTCACACCCCGCCCCCGGCCCGTCCATCGCGCCAGAGCCCGGCTGTGACGTCACCGCCGGCGGATCCGCGGACTCCGCCCCAGGAGTCCGCGGTGGTCCGCCGCCCGGCACGGCATCCGTCCCGGCCGCGGCGGACCACCGCACCACCCGGCCCGGTCCGGCCGCAGGTCCCCACCCGGCGGCCGTCGTGACCATGATGCTCCTGCTGCTGGCGCTGCTGCCCGTCTGCGCGGGCTTCGCCTTCGGCCTGGCCGGATACGGCATCACCGCCTTCACCCGCGACCGGCCGCCCGGCGGGCGGACCGCCGCCGTGCTCAGGGCGCTCGCCGCGTTCTGCGGCGCGGCCGCGGCCGTCGTCTACGCCTGGGGCGGGCTGCTGCTGGCCGCGGCGGTCATCGAGGCGGAGGACGACGGGGCGGCGTCGGCCCCGCTGCCGCCCTGCCGCGGGGTACCCGGCCGGGAGGAGGAGGTTCTGCGGGTTGTCGACTACTCGGTGAGCTTCCTGCCCCTGCGTTTCGACTGCGAGCTGACCGGAGGCGGTTCGTACGACTCCGGAATGGTCTCCGGGAGCGTCAGCGCCAATGCGGTGACCCTCGCCCTCTCCGGCGCCGGGCTCGCCGCCGCCGGCGGATTCGTCTCGGCCCGGGAGGCCCGGAAGCAGCCGCGGGGCCCGGAACAGGGCGGGGACGACGCGCCCGGTGCGCCCGGAAGGGGCCGGAACGAGCCGTGACGGCGGCGGCGGACCGGCCGCCCCGGTACGGGCCTTGAACTGTCACGCGGCATGGCCCATGCTCGCAGCGCCGCACCGCACCGCACCGAGCCGACCGGCCCCGGGAGGTCGCGATGACCCATGCCCCCGTCACGGCGGAGGACCTCTTCTCCCCCGCCGCCCTGGACGACCCCTATCCGCTCTACGAGCGGCTGCGGGCCACCGGCCCCGTGCACTTCGTGCCGTCGCTCGGGCTGCATCTGGTGGTGCGCCATGCCGAGGTGCTCGCCGCGCTGGACGATCCGGCGACCTATTCCAGCAATCTCGTCGGCCTGCTGTACGCGGGCGAGGACGGGGTGTCCCTGCTGGAGACGGGCGGCCCGGACGGAGGCACCGCGGATGTCCTCGCCACCGCCGATCCGCCCGCCCACACCGGCCACCGCGGCATCGTGCGGCGGGCCTTCGGCAGCGGTCCGGTGGAAGGCCTGCGGGAGGCCGTCTCGGCCCTGGTCGAACCCCGGGTGGCCGCCCTGGTGGCGGCCGGGGGCGGCGACTGGATGGCCGGGCTCGCCACCCCGCTGCCGACTCTGGTGATCGGCCGGATCCTCGGACTGCCGGACGCCGACGCGGACCGGCTGACCGCCTGGTCCGACGCGGGCGTCG
Organism: Streptomyces sp. NPDC003691; assembly: GCF_053981115.1. Classification (NCBI taxonomy): domain Bacteria; kingdom Bacillati; phylum Actinomycetota; class Actinomycetes; order Kitasatosporales; family Streptomycetaceae; genus Streptomyces; species Streptomyces sp. NPDC003691. Next base: position 3,595 of record NZ_JBSFNQ010000132.1, read on the forward strand.
AACTGCTGGGCGGTCTCGCGGGCCCGGCCCGTACCGGTGAACTCGCCCTGGAGGTCATCGCCTTCACCGGGTATCTGCGGGAACGGCTCGACGCCGCCGCGGCGGAGCCCGCCGGCGGACTGGTCGACGAGATCGCCGCGGCCCGGGCGGACGGGCGGCTGAGTGGTGACGAGGCCGCCTCGCTGCTGCTCCAGCTGGTCACCGCCGGAAGCGAGTCCACCACCGGTCTGCTCGGCGGCGCGGCCCGGCTGCTCGCCGCCGACCCGGGGCTCCAGGACCGGGTCCGCGCCGAACCCGCCCTGCTGGCGGCGGTGGTCGAGGAGGCGCTACGGCTGGAGAGCCCCTTCCGGGGGCACTTCCGGGTCACCACCAGGACTGCCGAACTCGGCGGTGTCCGGCTGCCGGCGGGGGCCCGGCTGATGCTGCTGTGGGGCGCGGCCAACCGTGATCCGGCGGCCTTCGACGAGCCGGACCGGCCCGACCCCGGCCGGACCGCGGTCCGCGCCCACACCGCCTTCGGCCGGGGCATCCACTTCTGTCTGGGCGCCCGGCTGGCCCGGCTGGAGGCCGGGATCGCGCTGGGCGCACTGCTCGACGCGACCGGGCATATCGCGCTGCCGCCCGGCGACCGGCCGTCGTATGTGCCGAGCATGTTCGTCCGCCGTCTGTCCCGGCTTCCGCTCGCCCTGACCCCGGCCGGTCCCACCGCCGCCGCCCGGGTAACCGGCCCGGGGGCGGCCGCCGTACGCCGTACCGCGGGACCGGAACCGGGACCGGAACCAGGACCAGGGTCCGGGACCGGGGGCAGGTAGCACGGGGCCGGGTAGCGGGCCCGGCGCCCGGCGAGCCGGGGCCGGTGACCGGACGGCGCGAGGCCGGGGCTGTACCGCCGGGCCCGGCGGCCGGACGGCAGGATCCGGGGCTCACCCGAACGGCTCACCCGCATTGCCCGTCCCCCGCCCCCGGCGGAAGGTGGCGGGAACGTCTGTGCGGGCGAGAAGGGCTGGTCGGCGGCCATGGCGGAGAAGCGGAAGCGGACGGACAGCAGGGCCCGGCTGATCGCGGATCTGATCGGGCCGCTGCGGGTGCCGCCGGGCGCCGAGATCGACCTGGCGAAGGACTTCGACCCCCGCTACAAGGCACATCTGAAGAAGCGGGACGGGGCCGCGCTGCTGCGGACCGGTGTCGAGCTGCTCAACGAGTACCAGGCGAAGCTGGCGGCCCAGGACACGTACGGCGTGCTGATGTGTCTCCAGGCGCTGGACGCCGGCGGCAAGGACGGCACGATCCGGCACGTCATGAGCGGGATGAACCCGCAGGGCGTCCAGGTGCACAGCTTCAAGGTGCCGTCGGCCGAGGAACTGGACCACGACTATCTGTGGCGGTACGCGAAACGCCTGCCCGCCCGCGGGGACATCGCGGTCTTCAACCGGTCCCACTACGAGGAGGTCCTCGTCGTCCGGGTGCACCCGGAGGTGCTGGCCCGGCAGCAGCTGCCGCGGGCGGCGAGCCGCCGGGGCATCTGGGGCCGCCGCTATCGCGAGATCAACCAGTGGGAGCGGTATCTCACGGACAACGGCTTCAAGGTCGTGAAGATCTTCCTGAACCTGTCCAAGGAGGAGCAGCGCGCCCGTTTCCTGAAGCGGATCGACGTACCGGAGAAGAACTGGAAGTTCTCGGCGGCCGATGTGCACGAGCGCGGATTCTGGGACGACTACCAGCGCGCGTTCTCGGAGATGCTGTCCGCCACCAGTACGGCATGGGCGCCCTGGTACGTCGTACCGGCGGACCGCAAGTGGTTCGCCCGGATCTGCGCGTCGGCCGTCCTGGTCCACAGCCTGATGGACATCGACCCCCGGTATCCGACGGTGGGCCGCAAGGCCCGCAAGGAGTTGCAGGCCGTACGGCGGCAGCTGGAGGACGAGGCCCCGGCCGGGGCGCCGAAGGACCCGTACGAAGCCGGCCGCCACCACGGCGGCGGCGGCGGACATCACGGCGGAGGGCACGGCGGAGGGCACGGCGGACGGGGAGCGGGGCGATGACCGCGGCCGGAGGACCGGAACAGCCCGGCGCGGTGCCCTGGTACGCGCGGGACGCCGACGAGGTCGCGGCGGCCTTCGGGGTCGACCCCGCCGTCGGGCTGACGGCGGCGCGGGCCGCCGAGCTGCTCGCCGGGCACGGGCCGAACGCGCTGCCGGAGGAGAAGCCGCCGCCCGCCTGGCGCCGCTTCCTCGACCAGTACCGCAGCTATATGCAGATCATCCTGGTGGCGGCCGCGGTGGTGTCGCTGCTGGTCGGCCAGTGGAGTACGGCGATCCTGCTCGCCCTGCTGACGCTGCTGAACGCGGTTGTCGGGCTCCGTCAGGAGGGCAAGGCGGAGAGCGCGATGAACGCGCTGAAGTCGATGATGAAAGCCACCGCACGGGTCCGGCGGGACGGAGCCGAGTCGGAGATTCCGGCGGAGCGGCTGGTGCCCGGTGACGTGGTGCTGATCGCGGCGGGCGACCAGGTGCCCGCGGACGGACGGATCGTCTCGGCCAGCGCGCTCCAGATCGACGAGTCCGCGCTCACCGGCGAGAGCGTGCCCGCCGCGAAGGACACCGGGACGCTCGTACCCGCCGGAGCCGACGGCCCGGCCGCCGGGGCGCAGCCGCTGCCGCCGGGCGAGCAGTCGAACACGGCCTTTATGAACACCCCGGTGACCCATGGCAGCGGAGTCCTGGTGATCACGGCCACCGGTGCGGACACCGAGCTGGGCAGGATTTCCGGAATGCTGTCGGCGACTCGCCGGGAGGAGTCCCCGCTGACCCGGCAGCTCAACAGTCTGACGCTGTGGATCGCGGGGGCCGCCGGACTGACGATGATTGTGATGTTCGCGCTGGGCCGTACCCGGGGACAGGCATGGGACACCCTCTTCGTCAGCGCGGTCTCGCTCGCCATCGCGGCGATCCCGGAGGCCCTGCCGACGGTGACACAGGTGATCCTCTCCGTCGGCAGTCTCAACCTGGCGAAACGCAACGCGATCGTCAAGGAGCTGCCGTCGGTGGAGACCCTGGGGTTCACCTCGGCGATCAACTCCGACAAGACCGGCACGCTGACCATGAACCAGATGACGGTCGTGGAACTGCTCACCCCCACCGACCGCTACACGGTCTCGGGCACGGGGTACGGGCTGACGGGCCGAATCCACCGGGCGGCGGGTTCCACGGCGAGTGTCGAGGACGCCGTCCTGCCCTTTCTGATCGCCAATGACGCCGGGCTGGTCGGCGGCGAAGTGGTCGGCGACCCCACGGAGGGCGCGCTGCTGGTGCTGGGGCACAAGGCGGGGCTCGACATCGACGGCACCCGTGAGCGGTTCCCCCGGCTCGCGACCCTGCCGTTCGACCCGGACTACAAGCTGATGGCCACCTTCAACTCGGCGAAGGACGAGGACGGGCGGCCGGTGGTCCGGGTGTTCGTCAAGGGTGCGGCGCCCGCCGTGCTGGAGCGGGCGTCGAGCGCGCTCTCGGACGGCCGTACGGTGCCGTGGGACGACGGGCTGAGGGGCCGGGCGCGGGAGGCCGTGGCGCGGATGGGCGGCGAGGGGCACCGGGTGATGGCCGCGGCGACCCGTGATCTGGACCCGGCGGAGTTCGACCCCGGGGGCGATCTGCTGGCCTGGACGGCCGGGCTGCGGATGGTGTCGCTGGTGGGCATGGTCGACCCGCCGCGCGAGGAGTCCCGGGCCGCCGTCGCCGCGGCGCAGGACGCCCGGATCCGGGTCCGCATGGTCACCGGTGACGACGTGACCACGGGCGCGGCGATCGCCCGGCAGCTCGGGATCCCCGGAGAGGCCGTCCTGGGCGCCGACTTCGCGGCGCTGCCGGAGGCGGAGCGGCTGGCGCGGATCGACCGGATCGGGGTGGTGGGCCGGGTGGCGCCCGAGCACAAGGTGCTGCTCGCCGAGGTGCTGAAGCAGCAGGGGGAGGTGGTGGCGATGACCGGCGACGGGGTCAACGACGCCCCCGCCATCAAGGCCGCGGACATCGGTATCGCCATGGGCAGCGGTACGGACGTGGCGAAGAACGCCGGGCGGATGATCCTCTCGGACGACAACTTCGCGACGATCGTCTATGCGGTCGAGGAGGGCCGGAAGCTCTACGACAATCTGACGAAGTACATCCGGTTCGTCCTGCTGCTGCTGGTGACCTTCGTCCTGACGTTCCTGGGTGCCGCGGTGTTCAATATCGCGGCGGGCGAGCCGTTCACCCCGGCGCAGGTGCTCTGGGTCCACTTCGTGGTGAACGCGCCGTTCGGTTTCGCGCTGGGCTTCGACCGGGAGAGCCCGGGGCTGATGCGGCGGCGGCCGCGGCCGCGCGGCGAATCGGTGCTGACCCGGCCGCTGCTGCTCTCGGTGGGGCTGAGCGGGCTGGCCCTCACGGTGCTGCTGCTGGCCCTGATCGAACTGGGCGAGCGGCACTTCGGCTCCACGGCGACGGGCAGTTCGATCGCGTTCACGGCCTTTGCGCTCTGTCTGATCGTGGCGGCTTTCGAATGCCGCAGCGAGACCGAGTCGGTGCTGCGGACCTCCACCTTCGACAGCAAGCAGATGAACTGGGCGGCGCTCGGGGAGTTCGTCCTCGCGGTGCTGGTGACCCAGCTCGACGCCTTCCGCCGGATCCTCGGCACCACCCGGCTGGACCTCCGGGAGTTCGGCTGGGCGCTGCTGGCGGCGCTGGTCCTGCTGGTGGGCTGGGAGCTGGGCAAGTTCATCGCCCGGCGGGTCCGCGGGGCGTCCGCCCCCGGCGTACCGGCCGAGGGCACCGGCGTACCGGCCGAGGGCACATGAGCCGGCCGGTGGACCCGGGACCGCACGGTGACGGCGCCCCGGACGTGATCCGTACCGACGCCCTGCGCAAGGTCTATCCGGGCACGGACTTCGCGGCGGTCGACGGGATCGGGCTGCGGGTTCGCCAGGGCGAGTTCTTCGGTCTGCTGGGCCCCAACGGCGCGGGCAAGACCACCACCGTCGGGATGCTGACCGGCCGGGTGGTGCCGACATCGGGTTCGGCGTACGTGGGCACGGTCGACGTGGTGCGGCAGCCGGCCCTCGCCAAGCAGATCATCGCCTGTGTCACCCAGCAGAACACGCTGGACCGGGAGCTGACGGTCCGGGAGAACCTGTTCTTCCACGGCCTGCTGTTCGGGATTCCCCGCCGGGAGTCGCTGCGCCGGGCGGACGAGCTGCTGGAGCGGTTCGCGCTGGCCCGCTGGCGGGACGCCTCCGTGTACGCCCTGTCGGGAGGCATGGCGCAGCGGCTGATGCTGGCCCGGGCGGTCTTCCACCGGCCCGCGGTGCTCTTCCTCGACGAGCCGACGGCCGGTCTCGATCCGCAGGGCAGGCTCGCCCTGTGGGAGGCGCTGGACGAGCTGATCGCGGACGGCCGGACGATCCTGCTGACCACGCACAATATGGAGGAGGCCGATCAGCTCTGCGACCGGGTGGCGATCGTCGACCACGGCCGGATCCTGGCCCTGGACAGCCCGGCCGCGCTGAAGCGGGGCCTGGGGGCGGACACCACGGTGACGGTCGTCGCCCGGGGGTCGGCGGAGGAGCTGGCACACCGTCTGGAGCGGGATATTCCGGAGGTGGTGCGGACCCGCTTCACGGACGGCGGGGTCGAGCTCCAGGTGGCGGGGAACGACCGGCTGGTGCCGCGGGTGGTGGCGAGCGCGGAGGCGGGTGGTTTCGAGCTGGTCGACCTGTCGCTGTCGCGGAGCACCCTGGAGACCGTGTTCATCAGTCTCACCGGGAAGGAGCTGCGGGAGTGACCGCCGCCGAAGAGAGTCGTCCGGCCGGGGCTCCGGCTCCCGGGGCCGGGGCGGGCCTGCCCGGGCCCCGGCGCTCGGCCGGGGCGGCCGCCCGCTCCGCGCTGGCGGCGCTGATCCGCCGGGATCTGACGGTGCTGCGCAAGCATTTCGGCGAATTCGCCGGACGAACGGTGATGCAGCCGTTCCTGCTGGTCTTCGTCTTTCTGTACGTCTTCCCGGTGATCGGGCAGGGAGTTGGCTCGGGCGGCGGCGCGGCCGGGGAGTCGGAATTCGCCACGGTGCTGGTGCCCGGGGTGGTGTCGATCGCGGTGATGTTCCAGGGCATCCAGTCGGTGGCCATCCAGATGTCGCAGGAGTTCGGCTTCACCCGGGAGATCGAGGACCGGGTGCAGGCGCCGTGTCCGATCTGGCTGGTGGCCGTGGCGCGGGTGCTGTCCGGTGCGGTGCAGGGGCTGATCTCGGCGGCGCTGGTGCTGCCGATCGCGGCCGTGGTGCACGCCCCCGGCGTCCGGCCCGATCTGCATCTGCACTGGGGGGTGGTGCTGACGCTGATCCCGCTGTCGTGTCTGGCGATGACCTCGCTCGGACTGCTGCTGGGCACCACCTTCGAACCGCGGAACATCGGAGTGATGTTCGGTTTCGTGGTGCTCCCGCTGGTCTTCCTCGGCGGTACGTACTACCAGTGGACGGAGCTTTCGGCGGTGGAGGCAGGCGGTATCCCCTGGCTCCAGTGGCTGGTCCTGCTCAATCCGCTGATCTATATCAGCGAGGGGATGCGGGCCGGGTTCACGGACCTCTCCCATATGCCGCTGTACGTGGTGTATCCGGTGCTCACCGGGTTCTGCGTGCTTTTCCTGGGGCTGGGGCTGCGCAACTTCCGGCGCCGGGTGCTCTCCTGAGCCGTAGGCCGTCTCTTTCGGATCTTGCCGGGCTCGTGTGCCCTGCCCCGCTCCGCGGCGGGTTCCGGCGTTCCTCTTATGTCCCACGTGTGAAACCTCGTGGGACATTTGCCTCCTCATGAGGACATCGGGCCTGCCGGGCGGCCCGCGACGCCAAGGCCCCCTTGTTGCAGGGGTGTCCGCTGCCCCACGATGACTGACATCTATTGACCCGTCCATGGCAAACAGCCCTGGGCGGGTGTTGTTCCGCACCTGCTCCACGCACGTTTCCGGCACCTTCCTTCGCGGCGCCCGACCGCCGCCAGCGCAAGGGGAGACCACGTGGCACGACGGATCAGACGGATCACCCGGCTCGGCTCGGTCCTGCGCGCGAGACGCGCCGGGGCCTTACCCGCCCCCGGCGGCCCCCGCCGCCGCGGTACGGCCGGAGCACGGCACGGCGCGCTCGCCGCCCTCTCCGGCTTACTGCTGTTGGTCCCGCTCGGCGCGGGCACGGCCGTCGCCGCACCGGCGCCCGAACCCGCGCCGCCGGACCGCGCGGCCATCGCGGAGAGCAAGATCGAACCCGAGCTGCAACGGCAGCTCGACAGCGGCAAGACGGAGTTCTGGGTACGGTTCGACACGGCGGCCGAGCTGGGCACCGCCGAACGGGCCCGCGGCAAGAACGCCAAGGCAGCCGCGGTGTACGAGGCCAAGCGCGACCATGCCGAACGCTCCCAGGCGGGGGTGGTGAAGGCGCTGGAGGGCATGCGCGCCGAGTACACCCCGTACTGGATAGTCAACACCGTCCGGGTGGTGGGGAACGCCAAGGTCGCCGAGGCGCTGGCGGTCCGTCCCGAGGTCGCCGGGCTCGACGCCGAGGACCGGATCACCATCCCGAAGCCGGTCAGGGGCGAACGGGAGAACACCGTCGACGCGGTGGAGTGGAACATCGACCGCGTCAAGGCTCCCCAGGTCTGGAACCAGCTCGGGGTGCGCGGCGAGGGCGTCGTCGTCGCCAATATCGACACCGGGGTCGACCACCAGCACCCGGCCGTCGACGAGCAGTACCGGGGCCGGGGCGCGGACGGCACCCTGAGCCACGACTACAACTGGTTCGACCCGGCGAACATCTGCCCGGTGAAGGCGCCCTGCGACAACAACGACCACGGCACCCACACCATGGGCACGATGGTCGGCGACGACGGCGCGAACAACCAGATCGGCGTGGCGCCGGGCGCCCGCTGGATCGCCGCGAAGGGCTGCGAGTCCAGCTCCTGCTCCCAGGCCTCGCTGCTGGCCTCCGGCCAGTGGATCGCCGCACCCACCGATCTCAACGGCGCGAACCCGCGGCCCGATCTCGCCCCCGACATCGTGAACAACTCCTGGGGCAGCGCGGTCCACAACCCCTGGTACAAGGAGATCGTCGCCGCCTGGCGGGCGGCCGGCATCTTCCCCGCCTTCTCCAACGGCAACAACGGCCCGGCGTGCGCCACCAGCGGCTCCCCCGGCGACTACGTCGCCTCGTACAGCTCCGGCGCCTTCGACATCAACAACAACATCGCGAGCTTCTCCTCGCGCGGCGCCGGTGACGCGGGCGGCATCAAGCCCAATATCGCCGCGCCCGGCGCCAATGTGCGGTCCGCGATCCGCGGCGGCGGCTACGGCTCCTTCTCCGGTACGTCGATGGCCTCGCCGCACACCGCCGCGGCCGTAGCGCTGGTCTGGTCCGCCGCCCCGGCGATCCGCGGCGACGTGGCCCAGACCGAGGCGCTGCTCGACCAGTCGGCCGTCGATGTGGACGCCACCGCCTGCGGCGGCACCCCCGCCGACAACAACGTCTTCGGCGAGGGGCGGCTCGATGTCCTGGCGGCCGTCCAGGCGGCCCCGCGCGGCCCCGTCGGCGCCCTCACCGGAACCGTCACCTCCGCGGGTGCTCCGCTGGCCGGGGCGAAGGTCACCGCCGCCGGTGCCATCAGCCGGACCGCCGTCACCGCGGCCGACGGCCGCTACAGCTTCCCGGCGCTCTCCGCGGGCGACTACACCCTGACCGTCGGCAAGTTCGGCTATCTGAACGCGTCCGGCACGGCGACGGTCACCGAGAACGGCACCACCACCGCCGACTTCGCCCTGGTCCAGGCCGACTCCGGCAAGGTCACCGGGACCGTCGTCTCGGGCACCGGACCGGTCGCCGGTGCCACGGTCACCGTCGCCGACACCCCCGTGACCGCGACCACCGACGCCACCGGCCGCTTCGAGGCGGTCCTGCCGCACGGCGCGTACGAGCTGCGCGTCACCCATCCGTCGCGCTGCCTCACCGCGGCCACCGCCCGGATCACCGTGGCGGGCGACACCACCACAACCGTGACCCTGCCCGACCGGACCGACACCTTCGGATACGCCTGCGCCACCGGCGACCGGACGTACCAGTCCGGCACCCGGCAGCTCGCCCTCACCGGCGACAGCACCACCGAGCGCATCGAACTCCCCTTCCCCGTACCGCTGTACGGGAAGAACTACTCGGTGGCGTACGCCGGCACCAACGGCACCCTGAGCTTCGGCGGCCCGCACACCAGCGACTCCAACGGCTCGCTGCCCAGCGCCGGGACCCCGAACGCCGCGCTGTACCCGTTCTGGGACGACCTGCTGCTGACCGGTGAGCCAGACTCGGGCGTCCACACCGCCGTCACCGGCACCGCGCCCAACCGGGCATACGTCGTCGAGTGGCGGAACGTCGTCCACTGGTCCGCCCAGGCGGACAAGTTCTCCTTCTCCGCCGTCATCGGCGAGGACGGCCGGGTGACGTACCACTACAAGGGCACCACCGGCACCGGACTGCGGGGCGGCTCCAGCGCCACCGTCGGCGTGGAGAACGCCACCGGCACCGACGCCTTCCTCTACTCCTTCAACTCCGCCGGGCTCACCGACGGCTTCTCGGTCTCCTTCCGCACCACCCGGCACGGTGTGGTGCACGGCAGGATCCTCGACGCCAACGACGGCAAGGGCGTCGGCGGCGCCACGGTCACCCTCGGCACCGGCACGGCGGCGCAGACCGTCACCACCGGGGCCGACGGCTCCTATCTGGCCCAGACCCCGGCGGGCGGCCTCGCGCTGGCGGCCTCCGCCCCCTCCTACGAGAGCGCCGAGGGCAGTCTCCAGGTCACGGCCGACGGGGTGCTGAGCGATACCCGTTCCCTGCGGACCGGCCGGGTCACCCCGGAACGTGCCGCGCTGAACGTCGTCGCGCCCGGTGACCAGCGGCGCATCCGCACCCTCGAACTCACCAACCCGGGTCTCGGCACCGCCTACACGGTCACCGAGGACGCGCCCTGGCTGACGGTCGGCCCGGCCGCCGGACAGCTGGACACGGGCGGGCGCGCCACCCTGACCCTGACCGTGGACACCACGGGTCTGGTGCCCGGGACCGTGCTGACCTCCGATGTCCGCGTCGAGTCCCGCAGCGGGCGGACACCGGTGCTGTCGGTGCCCGTCACCGTCGTCGTCCCCCGCTACCTCACCGCACTCGACACCGGGGCGCGGGGCGGTTCGGTGGACGCCCTCGGCGACACCTGGGGCCCGGACCGCGCCTACACCAGCGGCTCCTACGGCTACCAGGGCCAGTCCGGTACCCGGTCCACCACCCGCACCATCGCCGGAACCACCGACCAGGCGCTGTTCCGGACCGCCCGTGAAGGCATGTACGAGTACCGCTTCGACCAGGTGCCCAACGGCGTCTACACGGTGGAGCTGGGCTTCGCGGAGGTGCAGTCGACCCGGCCCGACCGGCGGGTCTTCGACGTCCTCGCGGAAGGCGTCCAGGTACTGCCCGCGCTCGACATCGCCCTGGAGGCGGGGTCGTACGCGGCGGTGCAGCGCACCTACACCGTGACGGTCACCGACGGAACGCTGAACGTGCGCTTCGTCTCCCGCGGCGGCTATGCCAAGCCGCTGGTGAACAGTCTGCGGGTGACGGACCGGCCGGACCTGGCACCGCCGGCCCGCGCCGCCCGCTGACGCGCCGCCGCCGGCCGCCCCGCGGCCGGCGGCCCGTACCGCCCGCACCGCCCGGCCCTGCCGGTCCCCGTCCGGGACCGGCGGGGCCGGACCCCGAGAGCGGTCAAGCCCCGCTGATCACCCTCGACGCGCAGAACACTCTGCTCCGGGTAGATC
>NZ_JBSFNQ010000133.1:0-14343 GCF_053981115.1 Streptomyces sp. NPDC003691
CACGTGCGATGCACCGCCCTGAAGCGCGTCGGTCTGGTCGCCCGTGGCTGCGGGGGCGACCCTGCACCCCCCTCCCCACGGACCCGTTGCATGGATGCCCCCGGGCCCGGAGATGCCGACAGGGTCCCGCGCCAAACAGTGGACGCACATCCCCAGGGCGTGCCCGCACCCCGAGTGGGGCGCACTCTCCGCCCCGGGTGACTGCAAGACATCTCTCCCCCCGGTGACGGCGCCACCATCAGGGGCTTTGCGGTGCTGTTCAAGTCGGGATCACGTGGGAGTGGGGTGCAGGGTCGCCCCCGCAGCCGATGGCGACAAGACGGGACGCGCTTCAGTGGCGGTGCATCGCCGTCGGCGAGGAGGTGAGCCCGGAGGCCCACGACCCACCCGAGCCCAGACAAGGTGGGTCACGACCCCACGTAGCAACGGTCACAAGCTTTTCAGCCCCGCCGGCGTTTGAGGCGCAGGAGCAGCCCGCACCCCGCGGGCAAGGCACACCCCCGGGCCCCGGGGGCAAGCAACCCCAGCGGGAGGCGCCCCCGCGGGAGGCGCCCCGTCACGGGAGGTGACACGCCACCCCATCGCCCCGTACCCGCCCCGGCTGCTCGCTGCGGCAGCGTTCCGCGACCCCGGCCGCCCCCGCAGCCCCGGCGGCCAGCGCCTCGCAGCGCGCGTGGAAGCGGCAGCCCGGCGGGATACGTGCAGGGTCCGGCGGTTCACCGGCGAGGACCACCGGCGGCTCCGGTGAATCCGGGAGCACGGAGAGCAGGGCCTTCGTATAGGGGTGGCGCGGGGTGGTGAGGACGGTTTCGACCGGGCCCGACTCCACGACCCGGCCCAGGTACATCACGGCCACCCGGTCGGCGATGTTCCACGCCAGCCCCAGGTCGTGCGTGACGACCAGTGCGGAGAGCCCGAGTTCGGCGCGGAGCCTCAGCAGCAGGGCCAGGATCTCGCCGCGTACGGAGGCGTCCAGGGAGGCCACCGGCTCGTCGGCGACGATCAGCCCGGGTTCGAGGACGAGGGCTCCCGCGATGACGACCCGCTGGCGCTGCCCGCCGGAGAGTTCGTGCGGATAGCGCAGGAAGAAGCGCTCGGGCGGACGCAGCCCCGCCAGGGACAGCGCACGGGCCACGGCGGCCCGTTCGTCCGCAGGCCCGTGGCGCTCCCGGTGCACGCGCAGGCCCTCCGCGACCGCTTCGTACACCGTGTGCCGGGGGTTGAGGGAGCCGGTGGGGTCCTGGAGGACCAACTGGGCCCGGCGCCGGAAGGCCTTGAGGGCGCGGGGCGTGTAGTCGAGGGGCCGGCCGTCGAAGGAGACCGTGCCCGAGGTCGGACGCACCAGCCCGAGCAGCGCCCGGGCCAGGGTGGTCTTTCCGCAGCCGGACTCGCCGACCAGGGCGACGATTTCGCCCGCACCGACCGTGAGGTCGACCCCGTCGACGGCGCGCGCCGCGGGCCCGCCGCGCCGTCCGGGGAAGGTGACGTGCAGGTCGTCGGCGCTCAGGAGGGGCAGAGGGGGACGGTTCACAGCGGGTCTCCCGGTGGTCGGGCGGTGGCCGCCCCGTGGTCGCGCGGCTCCTCCGTCGCCGGGCCCTCTGGCCCAGGGTCCGGCACCAGGCCCTCCGGCCCAAGGCCCGGCCCAGGGCCCGGCGCCCCCTGGCCGTGCGGGTCCTCCGGCGCCGGCGCCGGGACCACCCCGGGCACCAGGGCCAGGCCCTCCGGCGCCAGGGTCGCCCCCGTGTGAACGCACGCCGCCCCGTGGCCGTCACCCCCCGCCGGGGCCAGGGCGGGCTCCTCTTCCGCGCAGGCCGCCACCGGCACCGTGCAGCGCGGCAGGAACGCGCACCCGCGGGGGAGCGCCGCGGGGTCCGGCGGGTCTCCGGGCAGCCCGCGCGGCGCCCGGCGGGACGCGGGGTCCCCGACGCGCGGGAAGGCCGCGGCCAGCGCCCGGCCGTAGGGATGGCGGGCGGCGGTGTGGACCGCCCGCGCCGGGCCGTGTTCGACGATCCGGCCCGCGTACATCACCGCCAGCCGGTCGCAGGTGTCGGCGAGTACCGCGAGATCGTGGCTGATCATCACCAGCCCGATGCGCTGCTCGGCGACGAGCTGTCCGATCAGCCGCAGGATCTGCGCCTGGATCATCACGTCCAGCGCGGTGGTCGGCTCGTCGGCGATGATCAGCTCGGGGTCGCAGGCCAGTGCCATGGCGATCATCACCCGCTGGCGCTGCCCGCCGGAGAGTTCGTGGGGATAGGCCCGGGCTCGGTCGGCCGGCAGCCCCACCTGCCGCAGCAGGTCGGCCACCCGCTCCCGGGCTTCCGCCGGGGTGGCCCGGCGGTGCAGCAGCAGGGGTTCGGCGATCTGGTCGCCGATGCGGTGGACCGCGTTCAGGGAGTGCATCGCGCCCTGGAAGACCAGCGAAGCGCCCGCCCAGCGCACCGCCCGCAGCCGCCCCCAGCGCATGGTGAGGACGTCCTCCCCGTTGAGGAGGACCCGGCCTGCCACGGTCGCCGCCGGTGGCAGCAGTCGCAGCAGCGCCAGGGCCAGCGTCGACTTCCCGCACCCGGATTCCCCGGCGATACCCAGCTTCTCGCCCGCCGCCAGGTCGAGGTCGACGCCCCGGACGGCCGGGACCGCGGTCTCCCCGGAGCCGTACACCACTCTCAGGTTCCGTACCCGGAGCAGGGGTGCCGCCGTCATGAGGCGGTCCCCAGCTTGGGGTTGAGTACGGATTCGACGGCCCGCCCGCAGAGGGTGAAGGCGAGCGCGACGGCCGCGATGGCCAGCCCGGGCGGGGCCAGGTACCACCAGTGTCCGGCGGAGACGGCGCCCGCCTCCCGGGCGTCCTGGAGCATGCCGCCCCACGACACCACGGTCGGATCGCCGAGGCCGAGAAAGGCGAGGGTGGCCTCGGTGAGGATGGCGGTGGAGATTCCGAGCGTGGTCTGCGCCAGGACCAGCGGCATCACATTGGGCAGCACATGGCGGCCCATCACATGCCGGTGGCCGCCGCCGAGCGCCCTGGCCCGTTCGATGTACGGCCGGGATTCGACGGCGATGGTCTGCGCCCGTACCAGCCGGGCGGTCGTCGGCCAGCTGGTCACGCCGATGGCGACCACGACCGTCCACACGCTTCGCGACATGACCGTCGCGAGCACGATCGCCAGGACCAGGGCCGGCATCACCAGGAACCAGTCCGTGATCCGCATCAGCACCGCCGCCGGTTTGCCGCCGTAGTGCCCGGCGAGGACTCCGACGAGGGTGCCGATCGCCACCGACAGGGCGGCCGCCAGCAGTCCGACGACCAGGGAGATCCGTGCCCCCCACACCAGCAGCCCCAGCAGCGACCGGCCGAACTGGTCGGTGCCGAGGGGAAACGCGGCGCTCGGCGGCTCCAGCGGTCCGCCGGGCGCCCTGGTGACGCTGCGGACATCGTCGGTGAGCAGCGGTGCCGCCAGCGCCGCCAGGGCGATCACGGCCAGTGCGGCGAGCCCGGCGAGCCCGGTCCGGCGGGACCGGTAGGCCCGCCAGAAGCGGCCCGCCGACGCCCGCCGCCGCGCCCGTGCCAGGGAGGTGCTCATCGGGCCACCCGGGGGTCGAGGAACGGGTAGAGGAGGTCGGCCAGCAGGTTCATCAGGATCATCGCTCCCGCGAAGACGACGAACAGCCCCTGCACCAGCGGCAGGTCCGGCACGCTGAGTGCCTGGTAGAACAGCCCGCCGAGCCCCGGCCACGAGAACACCGTCTCGACCAGGATCGACCCGGCCGCCACATGGCCCAGATTGATGAAGATCATGGTCACCGTCGGCAGCAGCGCGTTCGGTACGGCGTGCCGGCGCCGTACGACCGCGTCCCGCAGCCCCTTGGCCCGGGCCGTCGTCAGATAGTCGCCGCCCATCTCGTCCAGCAGCGAGGAGCGCATCACCAGCAGCGTCTGCGCGTATCCGACGGCGACCAGTGTCAGCACCGGCAGCACCATGTGGTGGGCGACGTCGAGGACGTACGCGATCCCCTCCGTCCCGCCGGACTCCATCCCGCCGGTCGGGAAGAGACCCGGCACCGGCCCGGCGCCCACCGAGAAGACCACGACCAGCAGCAGCCCCAGCCAGAACGAGGGCACCGACCAGAGCGTCAGCGCCAGCCCGGTGCCGAGCCGGTCGGCGGTGCCGCCGTGCCGCCATGCCGAGCGGGTGCCGAGCCAGAGCCCGAGGGCCGAGTACAGCACCACGGCGACCCCGGTGAGCAGCAGCGTCGCGGGCAGCTTTGCGGCGATCAGCTCCCCGACGGGCGCCCGGAACTGGTACGAGGTGCCGAGATCCCCGGTCAGCGCGCTCGTGCAGTACTCCGTGAACTGCCGCCACAGCGGCTGGTCCAGCCCGAACTGCCGCCGCAGGGCGGCCAGCTGCTCCGCCGAGGTCGGGGCGCCGTGCGTCATGGCCTTCACCGGGTCGCCCGGCACGATCCGGAACAGGAAGAAGCCGGTCACCAGGACGGCGAGCAGCGAGACCGCGGCCCCGCCCAGCTTCCCCGCGAGATACGGCAGATACGCCCGGGCCCGGATCCGCAGCCGCTCCCCGCGCGCCCCACGAGTCCGGGCGCCCGTGTCCAGGGCACCGGCGGTCGCCGTCGCGGACGGGGCGGCCGGGGCGCCGGGTGGTGAGGTCGAGGGTGAGGTCATGGGCTACTCCCGGTCCTCGGCCGTCGCGCGGCGCCGTATCACCACGAGCGCCGCCAGGAATGCCGCGGGCACCAGGGCGGCACCCAGGCCGAGGAGCAGTCCGCGGGCGGCGTCCTTGTCCGGTCCGCCGTCACCGGCTCCGGCACCGGGCTCCGCCGACCACCAGCTCCAGTAGCCGTCCTGGCCCCAGATATTGCCCGCGGCCTCGGGCATCGTCGTGATCGACCGGATGTGGTCGGTACGGTAGGCCTCGACCGCGTTCGGATAGGCGACGACATTCATGAAACCGGTGTCGTACAGCCGGGACTGGAGCCGTTTCACCAGCCCGGCCCGGGCTACGGGGTCGTACTCGGCGGACTGCGCCGCGTACAGCGCGTCGTACTCCCGGTCGCAGATGAAATTGTCCGTCGAGCCGGTGGCCCGCGGGGTGGCGGGCAGCGCGGCACAGGTGTGGATGGCGAGCGCGAAGTCCGGGTCCGTGTTCACCGACCAGCCGTCGAAGGCGAGGTCGTAGTCCCCCTTGAGCCAGGGGTCGGAGACATTGTCGAGACAGTCCACCCGCAGCCCGATGCCCAGCCCCGCCCACCACTCCTGGAGGTACTTCCCGATCGCCCGGTCATGGGGGTCGGTGGCATGGCACAGGATCCGGAACGAGAGCGGTCTGCCGTCCTTGCCCAGCCGCTTCCCGTCGCCGTTCCTGCGGTATCCGGCCCGGTCCAGGAGGGCTGCGGCCCGCCCGGGGTCGTAGCCGATCCGCTGTCCGGCGGCCGGTTTCCAGTGGTACGGGGCATAGCGCGGCGGGACATAGCCCTCGCCCTCCACGGCATGGCCCCGGAACACCTTGCCGACCAGCACCGTACGGTCGACGGCGTGGAAGAGGGCCCGGCGGACGGCCGGGTCCAGCAGCGCGCGGTGGCCGCTGCCGAAGGTCCGGCCGTCCCGGGAGCGGGCACCGGGGTTGGTGGCCAGGGCGAGGAAGCGGCGGCCGGGGGCGTCGTTGACGCGGATGTTCCGGGTGCCGTCGAGCGCGGCGGCCTGGGCGGGTGTCAGCCCCTGGACGAACGAGACCTCGCCCTTGCGCAGGGCGGCGACGGCCGCGTCGCCGTCCTTGTAGTACTTCAGCAGCAGCTCGTCGAAGCGCGGGGCGCCGCGCCAGAAACCCCGGTTGGCCCGGAGCCGCAGATAGCGGTCGACCTTGAAGTCGGTGATGACGAACGGGCCGCTGCCGACGACCGGGAACTTCCGGTCGTTGGTGAAGGCCGGGATGGACGGGACCTTCTCCCAGATATGCCGGGGCACGATCGGGATGTCCAGCGAGACCATCGTGGCCTGCGGTTTCTTCAGCTCGACGACCAGGGTTTCCGGGTCGGGGGCGGTGACCCGGCGGAAGTTCGCGGTAAAACTGCCGCTCGCCGTTGCCGCACCCTCATCCGTCATGATTTTGTTGAAGGTCCAGGCCGCGTCGCCCGCGGTGACCGGCCGGCCGTCCGACCAGCGGGAATCGCGGCGGATGGTGTACGTCCAGACCAGCTTGGACGGGGACGCGGTCCAGGAGGTCGCCAGCCCCGGCACCGGCCGGCCGTCCTTCGGGTGGTAATCCGTCAGGTACTGGTAGGCCAGCCGGTGGACGCTGGTGGAGACGAGGCGCTGGGCGAGGAAGGGGCTGAGGGAGTCCACGCTCTGCGATACGGCGATCGTCAGGACCTTCTTCGGCGCCTTGTCCGCCGGGCCTCCGTCTCCCGTCCCGTTCCGGTCCCCGGCCGCGGCGGCCGGTGGTGCGAGCAGCGCGAGCAGGGCGCCCGCGGCACCGAGCGCGCCGAGGCGCGACCGGCGGCGCGGGGCGGCCGCGGGGCAGGGCGGTGCCTGGGCCTGCGGCGGGACGGTGGTGACCATGGCGGCGACCTCGCGTCGGCGCTCACGCGGAGCGGATGGGCGGTGGGGCGGCCGGTGCCGGAACCGGCGCTGGTACATACCCCGCCGGCGGGTCCGCATATCGGGCTGTACCCCGCCCGGGCCGCACCGGCGCATGCCGAGGGCCCGCAGCGGCAACGCGCTGCGGGCCCTGACCGGTCCGCTCGGTGACGCCCTACGGCCGGGGCGCCGGCGGCTCCTGCGTCTCGTCGCCCGGCTGCTGCCGCGGGGGCAGCGGAACGCCCGGCGGCGGGGGCGGCTGCTGTCCCGGGGGCTGCTGGGGCCAGCCCTGCTGCGCCGGGGGAGCGGCGGGCGGACCCTGTGGCGGATAGGGCTGCGGGGCCGCCGGCGGCGCTCCGTACGGATAAGGCTGTCCGCCCTGCGCCTGGGGATACGGCTGCCCGGGTGCGCCGTACGGGCCCGGCTGCCCCGGATACTGCTGACCGGGCACCGGCGGGACGGCGGGCTGCCCGGGTCCGGGTGCCTGCCCGCCGGGGCCGGGCAGGCCCTGCTGCGGCTGACCGGGGTAGGGCTGTCCCTGCTGCGGCGGTGCGGCGGGCGGCTGCCCGGGATACGCCTGACCGGGGTATCCCTGCCCGGGGTGGTACCCCTGGCCCGGCTGCGGCTGCCCCTGCTGCGGCGGTGCGGCGGGCGGCTGCTCCGCACCGGACCAGCCCCCCGCGGCGGGCTGACCCGGCATACCGGGCTGCTGGTACCCGGGCATCGGCGGTGCCATCGTGGGCGGCGGATTGCCGTCGGCCGTCCACAGCCCCTGCAACTGCTGGGCCCGCGCGAAGTCCTCGGCGATCAGCGCGGAGAGATTGAAGTACGCCTCGCGGGTCTTGGGCCGCATCATGTCCAGGTCGACCTCGGCCCCCGCCGCCAGATGCTCGTCGAAGGGGACCACGACCACCCCGCGGCAGCGCGTCTGGAAGTGGGCGACGATGTCCTCCACCTTGATCATCTTTCCGGTCTCGCGTACTCCGGAGATGACGGTCACGGACCGCTGCACCAGCTCCGCGTAGCCGTGCGCGGAGAGCCAGTCGAGCGTGGTGCTCGCACTGCTCGCCCCGTCGACGGAGGGGGTGGAGATGATGATGAGCTGGTCGGCCAGGTCGAGCACGCCGCGCATCGCGCTGTAGAGCAGCCCGGTGCCCGAGTCGGTGAGGATGATCGGGTACTGACGGCCCAGCACCTCGATCGCCCGCCGGTAGTCCTCGTCGTTGAAGGTGGTGGAGACCGCCGGGTCCACATCGTTGGCGATGATCTCCAGGCCGGACGACGCCTGGGAGGTGAAGCGGCGGATGTCCATGTACGAGTTGAGGTACGGGATCGCCTGCACCAGGTCCCGGATGGTGGCCCCGGTCTCCCGCCGCACCCGGCGGCCGAGGGTTCCGGCGTCCGGGTTGGCGTCGATGGCGAGGATCTTGTCCTGCCGCTCGGTGGCCAGGGTGGACCCGAGCGCGGTGGTGGTGGTCGTCTTGCCGACGCCGCCCTTGAGACTGATGACCGCGATCCGGTAGCAGGAGAGGACGGGCGTACGGATCAGGTCCAGCTTGCGCTGCCGCTCGGCCTCCTCCTTGCGGCCGCCCAGCTTGAACCGGGAGGACGCGGACGGGTTCCGGCTCGACCTGGCCTTCTGCTTGTTGCTGCGGAGCAGCCGGTCGGAGGAGAGCTCGACGGCCGCGGTGTAACCGAGGGGAGCGCCCGGAACGGAGCGCTCGCGCTGGTCGTGGGCGACGGGCGTGGGCCAGCCGCCGCCGGTCCGCGGATCGGCGGGCGGCTGGGCCGGATCCTGGTGGGGGTACGCGTACCCCGGCTGCTGCGGCTGTTCCGCCGGGGTGCCGCCGGACTGCGGTACGGCGGGCGGCAGCGGCGCGGCGGCGGCCGGGGGCTGCTGGACCTGCGGCAGCGGACCCGGAAGGGCGTGCGGCGCGGCGGGTACGGCCGGGTCGGCGGGGGCCTGGGGCGGGAAGCCGTAGCCGGGCGGCTGTGCCGGGGGTACGGCGGGTTCCGCGGCGGCCTGCGGCTGCGGCGGAAAACCGTAACCGGGCGGCTGCGGAAGGGGAACCGGCGGCGCGGCGGGTACGGCAGGGTCGGCGGGGGCCTGCGGCGGGAAACCGTAACCGGGCTGCTGTGCGTGCGGCTGCGGAAGCGGCGGCGCCGGATGGGGGTAGGCGTAACCCGGCCCGGACTCCGGCTGCGGGGGTACGGGCTGCGCGCCGGTGTGCCCCTGAGCCGAGGCGGGCGGCGGCGCCGACTGGTCGGCCGTCTGCGGGGACACCGGCCACTGCGGCGCGGAGGCCGGGGCGGCGGCGGGCTGGAAGGCGGGCGGCAGCGGCGGCAGCGCGCCGCTCTGCGCGGGCCCGGCAGCCCAGGGCGCGGGCGCGGCGGGGGGCGTGTCCCGCGGCGTTTCCCGAGGCATGGGGAGGGCCGCGGGCGCCGCGTCCTGCGATACGGCTGCCGGGGCGGGCTCCACCGGCAGCGCGCCGGCCGCACCGGCTTCGGCAGGCTCCACCGGCCCGTGTCCGGGCTCCGGCTCGTGCGACTCGCCGGCCGCGGGAGCCGGGGCTTCCGCCCCGGTGCTGTCCGCCCCGTCGCCGTCGGCCGCTTCCGGCTCCGGCGCGCCGTCTCCACCGGCCCCGGCCCCGGGCGACCCCGCCAGGTCGGCCGCGGCGCCCGGCTCCGTAACCTCGCCGGATCCACCGGGAGCGGTATCGGCTCCGGCGCCTGGAACGGCCCCGGGAACGGTCCCGGAAAACGCTTCGGCGGGGACGGCACCGCCACTTCCGGCTCCGGTCTCCCCGGCCGCGCGCCGGGCCGCGTCCCGCTCGGCGATCTCCCGCTGGAGCGCACCGGGGGCGAAGCGCATCGTGGCGCCGCTCTCCACATCACCGCCGCCGAACGGCTCCGGCGCGGCCTGGGCCCCACCGCCGTGACCGGCGACCGGCCCGGCCGCCGGAGACACCACCGGCGCGGCGGCCGGGGGCGGCGGGAAGGCGGCCTGCGGGCCGGGCGCTTCGGGACCGGGCGCGGCACCGGGAACACCGCCGTGCGGCAGACCGCCCCCGGGCACCGCGGGCATACCGCCGGGGCCCGGCTCGCCGCCCTGCGGGGCGAATCCGCCCTCCGGGGGCGGTCCGGGCACGGCCAGGGGCGCGCTGCCCGGCGGGGGCGGCGCGGGCGCACCGCCCGGGGTGTCCTCGAACGCGTTCTGCGTGTACCAGGCGGGCGGGGTGTAGTCGATGGTGAACTCACCCGTCATCTCGGCGGGATCCGCGTCGGACTCGTCGGCGGGAAGGTCCCAGCCCCCGCGGATCCCGTCCCGATCGCTGTTCACTGTGCCTCCTGGTGTGGTCGAGCACCGTCGAGTCCCGGTGCGGATGGGCGACTGCCGTCCAGCGGCCGGCCCGGCCGGTTCCGTGACGAGGTGGCGTGGTGCTCGTGGGTTCGTTCCGCCACTGTCCCCCACCACCCTAAACGCCAAGGGCGACAGCCCGGCAGCCCCGGCGCCGCCGCCGGACCGCCGCCCCGTATCCGGTGTGCCGCAAGGGAAACCCGGCTTCCGGGGAAGGCCCGCCCGGTGCGAATACAGACCGGGTGAAACGGTGCAACTCGCCTGCCGCCGCCGGGCCGGGGCGCCCCTGCGGGGCTCCGGTGAACGGCGGGCGAACACCCGGTGAGCACCGCCGCCCGCGGCCGGTTCACGGCGGCGCACCCGCCTCGCACCGGTCCCGGCGGGCGCTCACCGGCGCCGGGCCCGGCCGCCCGTTCGGCACCGCGCCCCGCCGCCCGGTGCTCAGGTGATGTCGAACTCGCCGTCCCGGGCGCCCAGGACGAAGGCCTCCCACTCGGCCGCCGTGTAGCGCAGCACGGTGTCCGGGTCCAGCGAGGAGCGCATCGCGACCCCGCCGCCCGGGAGATGGGCGATCTCCACCCGCTCCTCGTCCTCGCTGGTGCCGGGCGCGCTCCGCCACTCGACCCCCGAGATGTCGAGTGCGTACAGCTCGTCCTTCTCCTGTGCGGTGCCCATCGTCACGTTCCCCTTCGTCAGTCCCGGTCCGTACCGTCCCGGGCGGGACCGCGCGAGGTCCGCGGGTCCGCGTCGCTGAAGGGATTTTAGGCTCAACGGCACCCCGTTCCGGGGCCGGTTCCACGGAAGATCCCCACCACCTCCGGAGGGACTCCGTGCGGGCGGCGGTACGGGCGAACGCCCGTACGGCTCCGTACGGGGCGGTACGAACACAGGACCGGATGCCCCGCGCCCGTACACCCGAACCCCGCCCGGCGTACCCGCGCACCGGTCCCGTGGGCGCCCGCGCCCGTACACCCGCCTCCGTACACCGTGCTCGTACCTCCGGCGCCCGTGCACCCGCGCCCGTACACCCCTGCTGGTAACTCCGGCGCCCGCGCCCCGGGGCGTACGCCGCCGCCCGCCGTCAGTCCATGCGCCGGGCGGTGCCCAGCAGTCCGGTCTCCGCGTCCGTGCCGCTCGTCATCACCCAGTTCCGTTCCCCGCCCGCGGACCAGAGCGTCACCCCGTCCGCCAGCGTCGGCAGGGCACCGCTCTCCGCCTCCGCCAGTCCGAGGATCCGGCCGATCTGCCGGGCCTCCTGGGGCGACACCCGCTGTACGCCCACCAGCGTCGCCGCCCGCAGCAACCGCGGCGCGACCGGGCTCAGATACGGCAGCAGCGTCAGCACCGACTGCCAGGGCGCCGAGACCACCCGCCCGCGCGGCGGGCGCATACCGCAGTCCCGGATCACCACCACGGGACTGCCGACCGTGGCACCCATCGGCGGCACCCGGCCCACCTCGTGCAGGGTGATGCAGTCCAGACCGGCGCCCGCGGCCTGGGCAAGCGTCGTCCACGCCTGCGGCCGGCCGGTCTCCACGGCGACCCGCGCCCCCGTACCCGCCGCCCGCAGCGCCAGCACCTGGGCCGTCCACAGCCCGCCGATCAACAGGACGTCGTACGGCGTCGAACGGTGGAAGCCCACCATCAGCGGACGGCCCTCGGCGTCGTCGCCGATGACCACCCCGTCGTCGCCGACCGGCAGCGACAGCGCGCCCAGATCGGCGGCCGCCATGGTGTGTCCCGGGTGGCGGGGCCCGGTCAGCCTGCGCGCGGCGCGCGCCACGCCCCTCACTGCGCACCGCCGAGCGGCAGGGTGGCCAGCGCGCCGGGCAACTGCTCGCGGTCCAGCCGGACCAGGGAGACCCGGCCGGTACGGGCGTGCTGCTCCAGCGTCCGCCGTACCCCGATCAGCTCGGTGTCCGAACCGCCCGTCACCCGGACATGACCGGCCATCGACAGCGCTCCCCGGTGCGTGCCCCGCCGCAGGGTGAGGCTGAAGGTCGTGGCGTATGCGGGCGCGGCCGTCAGCAGCGCCACCAGCTTCGGCAGCGGGGCCGCGCCGCGGCCGAGTTCGGGCCAGCGGCCCACCGCGTACGTCGTGTGCCAGCGGTCGTCGCAGCGCCACACCCGGGCGGTCTCCGCGGTCCGCTGCTGGGGCACCGCGTCCGGCCTGCTGGCCCGGGCCGCGAGCCGGGGGCTGGCGCAGGCCGCCGTCGCCAGCGTGGAGTTCAGTTCCTGCTGGTCGAGGACGACGGCCGAGAACCCGGCCCCCGTCACCCGGCTGGCCACATGGTCCGCCACCCGCACCAGACAGCGCTGGGCGCCCTCGACCCCGCCGCCGCGGGCCTCGACGGCCTCCCGGCAGCGCTCCGGGTCCAGCTTCACCGCCACCCAGGTCATCCGCAGCGCCGGGGCACCGGTCCGCTCCTGGAGCGGGGCGTACGACAGCCGGGCCACCGACTGCTGCGGCAGATGCGGCGCCGGTGCCGACCGCACCTGCTGTACGAGCTGGACCGACTCCACGACGATGTCGTCGACCTCCAGCGCGCCGCCCAGCAGGGCCAGCGGCAGTGCCCGGGCGCCGAACGCGGGCCGCAGTCCGGCACCGCTCGCCTCCACCCGGACGACCGCGGTCAGAAAGCCGCCGTCGCCCAGCATGCCGACCGTACGGCGGTTCTTGTCGACATACGGATACGGGCGCAGGCCCGGTACGCCCTCGACGACCGGGGCCAGCGAAGGGTCGGTGTCGGCCGCGGCGGGCCCGGCGGCCCGGCGGCGGGCCCGCAGGGCCAGCGCGGTGGTCAGCCAGTCCTGGACGGCCTGGCCGCGGCGGCGCAGAAAGGCGAGGAGGACCAGCAGCGCGGCGACCGCCACGGCCGGCACCAGCCAGAGTCCGCCGGCGACGGCGCCGAGCGCGGCAATCACCAGCGCGATTTCCACCAGCGCGAGCTGACGCAGTTGCAGCGGGCCGAGCCGCCGCGTCCGGGAGAGCGGCCGGAGGGTCGTGGTCGCGGGCGGGGCCTGCGGACCGCCGCGGCCCGGGCCCCGGTCGGGCCGCGGACCGGAACCGGTCCGCCCCCGGTCGGTGCGTGCGCCCCCCGCGCGTCGTCCGGGCGTCCGCCCATTTCGCGCGCGCGTCGCCGTAGCCATCGCCGCGATGCCCCCTCGTGTCCGTAATTCCCAAATTCCGGTGGACGTTGACAGGGCGATCACCCTACCTGGCCGGTAAGCCGGCAGCCCCAGCAGGCATAGTAGGGGCCGTACGACGGCGGGCCGATTCGGAGAACGACGGCGCAGCGGGGCCCGACCGCCACGTGGGGAGAGGGACAAGCGGACAGATGGCATCACGTCGGGACGAACTCAACGCCTACACCTTCGCGAAGCGACGGTTGATCGCGCAGTTCCTCCAGCCCAATACGACAGGCTCCGAGGAGGGCGCGCCCAAGCCCCTGCGTGCCGTTGTCCCCGGGGCCATCGTCGGTGTGGTGATTCTCGCCGGATTCGGTGCCTGGGGAATGTTCAAGCCGGTGGCGCCCAAAGGCTGGGACAAGCCCCGCGAGAACGTCATCATCGCCAGTAAATCGACAACGCGATATGTGGTGGTCGAGACCGGCGGAAAGAAGCAGCTTCATCCCGTTCTCAACATGGCCTCCGCAAAACTTCTGCTGAATCTCGACAGAGGCAAGGTCATCAAGGTCGACGAGTCCGTTCTCGACAGCGGAAAGATCCCGCACGGCGCGACTCTCGGAATTCCCTACGCGCCCGACCGGCTGCCGAAGGCGAAGGACGCCGGCTCCGCCAAGCGCTGGGCGGTGTGCGAACGCCCCGGGCAGGGCGGCCGGGCCATCCAGAAGGCCGCGTTCGTCCTCGCCGACCGGGAGAAGGGCAAGGTCGACGGCGAGCGGAAGCTGACGGGCGGCCAGCTGCTGTACGTCGAGTCCGGCAAGGACCGTTACATCGTCGACGCGGCCGGGACGGCGTACCCGGTCGACGACGACGAGGCGCTGCTCCGCCAGCTGGTCGGGCAGAACCGCAAGCCGCAGCGGGTCTCCCCGCAGTGGCTTGCGACCCTCCACAAGGGCGACCGGATCACCTTCCCCGAACTGCCCGGCGGTATCGGCGACGACGCGGGCGTCCCCGGCAGTCTGGAGGACGGAGCCAACCGCGTCGGCATGATCCTCCAGGCCACCGACGGCACCGAGGAGCAGCATTACGTGGTGCTGGAGGGCCGGGTCGCCCCCATCACCGACTTCATGGCCAAGCTGCTGCTCAACAGCAGCGACCGGGAGCTGATCGGCCTCGGGCAGAACGGCCGCGCCACCCAGGTCAGCGCCGGCGCCATCACCCCGGGCAAGGCCTTCGGGGACGACCGCACCTGGCCCGCGGAGGCACC
>NZ_JBSFNQ010000134.1:0-14250 GCF_053981115.1 Streptomyces sp. NPDC003691
GGCCGGGCGGGTTCGCCCGGCCGGCGGCCCGGCCGCGCCCGGTCGCTCACCACCCGGGCGGTCGCCGAGGCCGCGCTCGCCGAGGGCCTCGCGGACTTCAGCATGCCCGGCGTGGCCGCCCGGCTCGGCGTCAGCCACTCCACGCTCTACCGCTATGTGCAGGACCGCGACGACCTGGTCCGCACCGCGATCGGCGTGGCCGTGGAAGGCTCCCGGTGGCCGGAGACCGAACTGCCCTGGCGTGAACTGCTGACGGAGTTCGCCGACCGGATCTGGGAGCTGTGCGACGCCCATCCGGGGTTCGCCCAGGCCGTGCTGACCACACCGGGCACTCCCCCGGCGATCATCGAGCGGCTGATCCGCTACGGCCGGACCCTGGTCGGGGCCGGGCTGACCGACCGCGAGGCCGTCGTCTCGGTGGACTTCGTCGCCGAACTCGTCCTCACCACCTGGGTCGCGATGCGCCATCTCGATACGGAGACGAGCACGGGGAACGGCCGGACCGTACGGGAGGAGTACCGCGACAGCTGGTCGGCGACCACGCCGTTCGCCGCCGAGTTCACCGCCGAAGCCACCTGGCACGGCCGCGGCTGGTTCACCGACAAGCTCGACATCTATCTGGACGGCCTCGCCCACCGCATCGGCGCCCGCACGGGCCCCGGCCGCCCGGACGGCGACACCGCCGGAACCGGCTGAACCCGGACCGGCCGGCACATCAACCGCCGTCCGCGGCAGTTCGCGACGCGCTGTCGGTGGCGGACCCTAGTCTGCGATGCCGTACCGCCGCACGGCCCCGGTCATGCGCGGAGTCGGTACCGGCCGTGACGGTCCTTCCCAGGAGGCATGGATGAGTGAGCACTTCCCGATACCCGGAGCCGACTGGCGGCCCGTGCCGGTGGCGGCGGCCCGGCGGGACCTCGGCGTCGACACCACGGAGCTGGAGTCGCTCGACCTCGCCGGTGGGCTGGAGCGGGACGCCCTGGTGCACCACGGCGACCTGTCCGCCGACGGCCCGCTCGCCCTCCGCGCCAGAGGGCACCGGCTCTTCGTGGTCGCGGGTGACCTCCTGGTCGACGGCCCCCTGTGCCTGGAGAGCTACGACTCGTACTCCGTTCTCTATGTCACGGGTTCGGTGCGTGCGAAGAATCTGGTGTGCTGCGCTGACGCCCAGCTCTTCGTCGCCGGCTCGCTGGACGCCGGAGAGCTGCTGACGACCTGTCTCTCCGACGCCGCCGTCCTGATCGTCCAGGGCGTTGTCACCGCCGGGACCTGGATCGAAGCGGGCGGGCGGGGTGAGATCTCGCTCTCGGCCGCCCCCGGGACCCGGCTGCTGGACGGCGCGCCCGGGCCGGGCGCCAACCCGTATCCGGCGGAGCAGGACGGCGAACCGGGCCCGGCGGCGGACGCGGTGCTGCCCGGATTCACCGAACCGGACGGCAGCCTCGACATCGACGCCGTCCGGGACGCGGTCCTGGCGGGACGTCCCGTACTGCGGGCCGGTCGTTAGTCCGCGTACCGCATCCGCCCCGGTCGTCCGAGCGCGACGGCGCATTTCCGCCAGCGCCGGTGCCCGGCCCGAGAGAGAGTCGACGACGGCCCGGGCTCCCGGCCACGGGCCGCCCGCCGGGCACCTCCGCGAAAGGCACAGCGCATGCACGTCGTCCCCGGACTCAAGGTCCTGTACTTCGGCACCCCCGTGGTGCTGGTCAGCTCGCTCAACGAGGACGGTACGGCGAATCTGGCACCGATCTCCTCCGCCTGGTGGCTGGGCCGGTCGGGCATGATCGGCCTGGGCAACAACGCCCAGACCACCGCGAATCTGCTGCGGGACGGCGAGTGCGTGCTCAACCTGCCCTCGTCCTCGATGGTCGACGCCGTCGACCGGATCGCGCTCACCACCGCGCGGCGCGACATACCGGACTACAAGACGGAGCAGGGCTACCGGTACGAGCGGGCGAAGTTCGCGGCGGCCGGTCTCACCGAGCAGACCGCGGATCTGGTCCGGCCGCCGAGAGTCGCGGAGTGCCCGGTCCAGCTGGAGTGCCGGATCGTCTCGGCGCATCCCTTCGGCGGCCCCGAGCCCCATGCCACCGCCTTCGAGGTCGAGGTGCTGCGCGCCCATATCGAGGAGGACCTGGTCATCCCCGGCACGCACTATGTGGACCCCCTCGGCTGGGATCCGCTGATCATGAAGTTCTGCGAGTTCTTCGGCGGCGGGGAGAACGTGCACCCGTCGCGGCTCGCCCGCGGCTGGAAGCTGCCGCACCGGCTTCCCGCGGCGGCCGGCTGAGCCGCGCCCCCCGGGGCCGCCCGGCCCGGGCCGACGGCCGCGGAGGTGGCGCGATCGTTCAAGACACCACCACCGGGCCGGACCTACCGTGTGCCGCAGAGCGGAGCGGGAGGGACCGGTATGGAGGAGTACGCGAGTGCCAGGCTGCTGGAGCTGGTACAGCGGGCGCTGGCGGCGGAGGGGATCCGGGTCACCGCCCCGGTGAGCGGCGGGGCCCTGCTGCCGCTGGCCGCGAAACGCGCCTTTCTGGCGGGGGTGGTCCGGGACCACGGCCTGCTGCCCCTGATGCGCGTCGGCAGGGCGCTGCCCGCGGCGGTGTCCGATCCCGCGGTCGCCGCACTGCTCGCCGCCACCGGGCCGGACGATCTGTTCGAACGGTGGCGGCGGCTGGAGCGGTTCACGCACTCCCGGCACCGGGTGACGGTCCTGGAGCAGGGCGCCCGGCATATCGCCGCCGAACACACCGGACCGCCCGGCGAGCCCCCGGACCCGGCCGAGTCAGCCCTCGTCCTCGGTGTACTGACGGCGCTGCTGGCCCTCTGCGGAACGCGGGACATGGTGGTCACCGCGGGCACCGGCCCGGCCGTCACGGTCTTCTCCGGCGGAGTCTTCACCGCGTCCCCGCCCCCGTCGGCGGGCGGCCGGTGGCGGTTCGCCTGGTCCGGTACGGAACCCCGTGGGCCCGCCCCCGCCGCGGAGGACTCCGGCCGGGACGAGATCACCCGCGCCCGGCGGCTGCTGGCCGCCGACCCGGCCCGCCGCTGGACGCTCGGGGGCCTCGCCGCCGAACTGGGCGTTCCCGCCCGGACCCTCCAGCGCAGGCTGGCGGAGGCGGGCGGTTTCAGCGGACTGCTGGCGGCGGTGCGTACGGAGACCGCGGCCGGGCTGCTGATGGGCGGCGAACACGCGGTCGGCGTCATCGGTTTCGCCTGCGGCTATGCGGACCAGCCCCACTTCACCCGCCACTTCAAGCTCAGGACCGCCATGACGCCCGCGGTCTACCGCTCGGTCTTCGGCAGGCGGCCGTCCGGCGCCGCGGACGGCCGCCTGCCGGACCCCCGGCCCGGAGCGACCGCGGACAGCGGAAGGACATCATGAACCTCAGCGGCAGAACGGTCCTCGTCACCGGCGGGACCCGCGGGATCGGCCGGGCGCTGACCCGGCGGCTGACCGGGCTCGGCGCCCATGTGGTGGCGGTGGGACGCGATCCCGGCGGCCTCGCGGACCTCACGGCCGAGTACGGCGACCGGGTGTCCGCCGTACGCCTCGACCTCGCGGACCCGGAAGCCGTCGACGCCTTCGGTGACGCGCTCCCCGGCCGCCATCCCGAGCTCTCCGTGGTCATCAACAACGCCGGGGTGCAGCACCCGAGTGACTTCCTGACCGGCGATCCCCGCGCCCTGCTGCCGGTACTGCGCCGGGAGCTGGCGGTCAATCTCGACGCCGTCGTCTCCCTCTCCACCGGGCTGCTCCCCCATCTGCGGACCCTGCCGTCGGCCGCGATCGTCAACATCAGCAGCGGACTGGCGATCGTGCCCAAACCCTCGGCACCGGTGTACTGCGCCGCCAAGTCGGCGGTCCGCACCTTCACCCGCGCCCTGCGCTACCAGTGCGAGGACACCGCGCCCCAGGTCCGGGTGGTGGACGCGGTCCTCCCGATGGTCGACACCGATATGACCGCGGGCCGCGGGCGCGGCAAGATCAGCCCGGACGAGACGGCGCGGGCCGTGCTCGACGGTCTCAGGCGCGGCCGTGACGAGATCTATGTGGGCAAGGCCCGGCTGCTGCCGGTCCTGATGCGGGTCGCGCCGTCCGCCGGTTACCGGGCGCTGCGCCATGGCTGAGGCCACGGCCGCCGCGCCCGGCGGTACCGCGACCCGCGCCGGGCGGCTGCTGCTCCGGTTCGACCGGGCCGCGGACCGGCCGTGGTTCCTGCCGGCGCTCGCCGTCTTCCCGCTCAGCGACTACGCCGTGCCGGTACTCCCCAACCAGATGCTCCTGGTGGGGATGTCGGCACTGCACCCGCGGCGGTGGCGGGCGATCGCCCTGACCTTCGCCGTCGCGTCCGCCCTGGGTGCGCTGCTGGTGGCCGCGGCCGTGCAGTCGGCCGGGCCGTGGCTGCTGGACGCGGCCGGACGGCTGCCGGGCAGCGGTGAGCTGCGGGAGGCGGGGGACTTCGTGAACCGGCACGGCGCACCGGCCCTGGCCGTGCTCGCCCTGCTGCCGTGGACGCCCCGCGCGGCCGTGGTGGCGTGCGCCCTGGCGGGCGTACCGCCCTGGTCCATCGGCCTGGCCGTGCTGCTGGGCCGGCCGGTGCCCGTCACCGTGCTGGCGCTCTCCGGCGCCCGGGCGCCCCGGCTGCTGCGGCGGTCGCGGCGGCTGGAGCGACTGCTGGCGGAGGTACGTGCCCGGCGGGCGGCGGACGGCGGGGGCGCGCCGGGGTGACCGCGGGGGGCTGCGGCCCGGACTCCCGGGCCCGCGGACCGGTTTCAGTCGACCGGTTTTCAACTGCCGGACATGTCAGGAGTGTTGCGGGAATATGGCGGAACGGAGCGGGCTCTTTCCTGTTCGGATTCCGGGTCGTTACGTTGCTCGGCACCGGGCCCGCCGGCCCCGTCGGACCTGCGCCGATCCGCCCCGGCGGGCCGCCGTCCGCCTTGTGAGGAAGTGCCCATGAGCCAGCCCGTCGACGCGGTCACCGCCGGTCACACCCCCGATGAGACGTCCGCCCCGAGGCCGGGCTGGTCCTTCGAGACCCAGCAGGTGCACTCCGGGACCGTACCCGATCCGGCCACCGGGGCCCGGGCGGTGCCGATCTACCAGACCACGTCGTTCGTCTTCCGCGACACCGCGCATGCGGCGGACCTGTTCTCGCTCGCCGAGCCGGGGAACATCTACACCCGGATCCACAACCCCACCCAGGACGCCTTCGAGCAGCGGATCGCCGCTCTGGAGGGCGGGGTGGCGGCGGTGGCGCTCGCCTCCGGGCAGGCCGCGGAGACCCTGGCGGTGCTGACCGTCGCGGGCGCCGGGGACCACATCGTCTCCAGCGCCTCGCTGTACGGGGGTACGTACAACCTCTTCCACCACACCCTCCCCCGGTTCGGTATCGAGGTCTCCTTCGTCGAGGACCCGGACGACCCCGAGGAGTGGAGTGCGGCGGTCCGGCCCAACACCAAGGCCTTCTTCGCGGAGACCTTCGGCAATCCGCGCGGCAATGTGCTGGACGTCCGGGCCGTGGCGGACGCCGCCCATGCGGCCGGGGTGCCGCTGATCGTGGACAACACCGTGCCGACGCCGTTCCTGCTGCGGCCGGTGGAGCACGGCGCGGACATCGTGGTGCACTCGGCGACCAAGTTCCTCGGCGGGCACGGCACCACCCTCGGCGGTGTCGTGGTGGACGGCGGCACCTTCGACTTCGGCGCCCACCCCGACCGCTTCGCGGACTTCCACCGGCCCGACCCGAGCTACCACGGACTGCGGTACTGGCCGGACCTCGGCCACGGCGCCTTCGCCGTCAAGCTCCGGGTGCAGCTGCTGCGCGACCTCGGCCCGGCGATCGCCCCGCACTCCGCCTTCCTGCTGCTCCAGGGCGTCGAGACGCTCAGCCTGCGGATCGAACGGCACTCGGCGAACGCGCTGGCCCTCGCCGAATGGCTCCAGCAGCGGGACGAGGTCGCGGCGGTCCACTATCCGGGGCTGCCCGGCAACCGCTGGTACGAGGCGGCGCGCCGGTATCTGCCGCGCGGCGCCGGTGCCGTTCTCTCGTTCGAGCTGCGGGACGGCGCGGAGGCGGGGAAGCGGTTCGTGGACGGTGTGGAGCTGTTCAGCCACCTCGCCAATATCGGTGACGTACGGAGTCTGATCATCCACCCCGCGTCCACCACCCACAGCCAGCTCACCCCGGAACAGCTCACCAGCACCGGCGCCTCCCCCGGGCTGGTGCGGCTCTCCGCGGGCATCGAGAACATCGCCGATCTGAAGGCGGACTTGGAGAGCGGGTTCCGCGCGGCCAAGGGTGCCTCCTGAGCGGCGGAACCGGAGCCACCGGAGCGCGGACCGCCGCTGCCCCTCCCGCCAGCGGTGCCTGGCGGGAGGGGGATCACCCGGGGCGGCGGCGGTGGGTCCGGCTGCCCGGCGCGCTGCCCCTGGAGGCCGGGGGCGAGCTGCCGGGGCCGCGGCGCGGCGGGTCCGCCGCCGGGGCCCCGCCCGCCCCGACGGGGGTACTGCTGGCGTACGAGACCTGGGGGACGCTCGCCGCCGACCGCGGCAACGCGGTGCTGGTCCTGCACGCTCTCACCGGCGACAGCCACGCCGCCGGGCCCGCCGGCGCCGGTCACCCCTCCCCCGGCTGGTGGGAGGGGATGATCGGGCCGGGCCGGGCCCTCGACACCGACCGGTGGTTCGTGATCGCGCCGAATGTGCTCGGCGGCTGCCAGGGCAGTACCGGCCCGTCGTCGCCACGGCCCGACGGACGTATCTGGGGCGGCTCCTTCCCCTTCCTCACCACCCGCGACCAGGTGGCCGCCGAGGCGCGGTTCGCCGACGCCCTCGGCATCGACCGCTGGGCCCTGGTGGTCGGCGGTTCGATGGGCGGCAACCGGGCGCTGGAGTGGGCGGTGACCCATCCCGGCCGTACCGGCGCCCTGCTCCTGCTGGCCTGCACCGCCGCCGCGAGCGCCGAGCAGATCGCCTGGGCCGGTATCCAGCTCGCCGCCATCCGGTCCGACCCCAACTGGCGCGCCGGTGACTACCACGGTGCCGGGCCCGGCCGGGGACCGCACCGGGGCCTGGGAATAGCCCGCCGGCTGGCCCAGGTCACCTACCGCTCGGAACCGGAGCTGGACGAACGTTTCGGGCGGACCCCGCAGGACACCGAGAACCCCTGGAGCGGCGGGCGCTACCAGGTGGAGTCCTACCTCGACCACCAGGCGCGGAAGCTGGTCCACCGGTTCGACGCGGGCAGTTACGTGGTCCTCAACGAGGCGATGAACAGCCACGACATCGGGCGCGGCCGGGGCGGTGAGCGGGCCGCGCTGCGCCGGGCCGCGATGCCCGCGCTGGTCGCCGGGGTGGATTCCGACCGGCTCTATCCGCTCGCCCAGCAGCGCCGACTCGCCGCCCGGCTGCCGGGCGCGGACGCTCTCCGGGTGATCGCCTCCCGCCATGGCCACGACGGATTCCTCATCGAGACCGCGCAGGTGGGCGCGCTGGTACGGGAGTTGCTCGACGGCTGAGAGCTTCCGGAGTCCGGCCCGCGCCGGGGCCGGGCGGTACGGATTCCCGAAGCGCGGCGGGCCGCGGCCGCGCGGACTCCGGCCCGCGCCGGGGCCGGGGCGCACGGCATCCGGACCGCGCACCGGCGCCGCGCGCGGGGTCGGACGCCGAAGGCCGTGGAGTCAGACGCCGAAGACGGCGGCGAGCCGGGACCCGAGTTCCCGGACGGTCGGCGGACGGATCCTGGCGGCCAGGTATCCGTCGGGCCGGACCAGGAACGCCGTCGGGCTGCGGACCGCGAACCGCCGGGCGAACTCGCCGGCCGAGTCGCGGACGACGGGCAGCCGGACACCGGGGTCCGGTTCGCCGTCGCGGAGGACCAGCAGGGTGAGGAGGCGGCCGCCGGTCGCCTCCCCGGCCGTCCGGACCAGTTCGGCGAGCGGATCGCCGCCGCCGCCCGGGCCGCCGGGGTCGCCGTGGACCAGCAGGACATGGTCGCGCTCGCGCAGCAGGTCGTACAGCCGCAGCGGTCCGTTGGCGATGTCCCGGGTGAGACCCGTGCAGTCGGGGACCCGGTCCCCCGGCCCGGGGCCGTCACCGGCGGCCGGGTCGGACGGTCCCGTCAGCGGGCTCTCCGGGTAGCCGACGAGAAGCTGGGCCTCGCGTTTCAGCAGGGTCCCGGGGTCGCCGGGGTCCGCCCCCATTCCTTCGGTGGCGTGCCGGACGGTACGGCCGACGACCTCTTCGCCGACCGGCCGCCGTTCGGCGTCGTACGAGGCGACCAGACCGGGCGCGGCTCCCCCGTCGAGGGCGAGGGCGATCTTCCAGGCGAGGTTGACGGCGTCCTGGATACCGGTGTTCATGCCCTGCGCGCCGGTCGGCGGATGGATATGGGCGGCGTCGCCCGCGACGAGCACCCGGCGGTCGCCGTAGCGGTCGACGATCCGGTGGCTGATCCGGAAGACGGAGGACCAGCGCAGGGCGGAGACCGTCACGGGCCGCGGCGACAGCCGGTCCAGTACGGCCCGGATGTCGTCCAGCCCGGGCGGGCGGCCGTCCCCGGTGGCCAGGCCGTGCGCCACGGCCTCACCGCCCGGCGGCCCGCCGGACTCCCCGCCCGACTCCCCGCCGGAGAACGGCCGGTCACCGGCGATACCGGGTGGCGCGACCATCGACACGCGGTAGCGGCCGGGGCCGGGCAGCGGTACGCAGACCAGGAGTTCGTCCCGGCCGCCGGGCCCGCCGCGGGAGGCGCGTACGGCGTAGCCGGGCGGCAGGTCCCAGCCCAGTTCGACATCGGCGAGCATGTACGTCTCGGGGAACGCGCCGCCCTCGAAGGCGAGTCCGAGGCCCTTGCGTACGGTGCTGTGGGCGCCGTCGCAGCCCACGAGATAGCCGGTGCGGATCTCCTCCTCGCCCTCCGGGGTCGCCAGCAGGCCGGTCACCCCGTCCGGGTCCTGGGTGAAGGAGACGAGCCGGGTGCCGCGTTCGACCCGGGTGCCGTAGCGGGCCAGCCGGGTGGCGAGGATGCGCTCGGTCTCGTACTGCGGCAGCGCGGCGAAGCCGTACGGCTCCCCGGGCGGCAGGGCGAGTTCGGTACGGTCCCGTTCGGCGCCGTCGGCGAACGTCAGCTGGCCGCGGAGCGGAACGGCCGCGTCGAGGATCTCGCGGACCAGGCCCATCCGGTCCCAGAGTTCCAGGGTGCGGGGCTGGATGCCGATGGCCTTGGCGTAGGGCAGGGGCTCCGGCAGTTGGTCGACGATCCGGCAGGGGACTCCTCTGCGCCGCAGCTCTCCGGCGGCGGTGAGCCCGACGGGCCCGGCGCCCACGACGAGCACGCCGGGCCGGTCGGCGGCTATCGCTGATGTCACTGGCGGCTCCGGACGACGGCCCCCTGCTGGTGTCCCCCGCTCCCTTCCATGGTCGGCCCGCGGGCCGGCTCCGGCCACCGCGGCGCCGGACCGGTCGGCGGGGTGGCGCGCCGGTCACTTCTCCTTGAAGACGATCTCCGCGGCCGGCCGGGTCATCCGTACGGTGTTGCCGGCGGTGACCTCGATGAGGTTCTGCAGCCCCCGGTG
This sequence comes from Streptomyces sp. NPDC003691, assembly GCF_053981115.1. NCBI lineage: Bacteria > Bacillati > Actinomycetota > Actinomycetes > Kitasatosporales > Streptomycetaceae > Streptomyces > Streptomyces sp. NPDC003691. The sequence goes on from NZ_JBSFNQ010000134.1 coordinate 9,586, forward strand.
GAGCTTGTCGTCCTCGGGGAGCAGCCGGTACTCGTCCCCGGCCCCGGCGAGGAAGGCGGGGAAGCAGTCCAGCGAGGGCTTGCCGTCCGTGAAGTCGAGGTAGTCCTTCAGCCGGCGGAACAGCTTCGGCAGGATCACCGCGCCGGTCCGGTCGTTGCTGAGCGAGCCCATCCCGGTGATCTTGACGCCGTCGAGGGTCTTGTCGCGCCGCCAGACGCCCTTGCGGCCCGTCCGCGCCTTCTCCGAGGCCTCGGTGAGGAGTTCGCGCAGATAGTCCGGCAGCCCGGCGTAGAAGGTCGGGTAGGCGAGACCGAGCTGCAGCAGCCGGTGGTTCGCGGTGCTCTTCAGCAGGTCGTCGTCGACTCCGGTCCAGTAGCCGCTGTACACCGGCGGGGTGCCCTTGCCGACGAAGGAGACACAGCGGCCGTAGGCGTCGGCGCCCCGGGTGAGGATCCAGCCCGGCACGCTGTCCGGGGTGGTGGTGACGGTCTCGTCCTTCTTCCGGACGACGGTCTTGAAGCCGAGGAACTTCAGCAGTTCGTCGGCGGCCTGGTGGGCCAGGCCGAGCGGCTGGTGGTCCACGTTCCCCAGGGGACCGTAGTGGGTCTCCAGGGCGTCGACCCCTTCGAGCCGGAGGTTCGCGCGGCCGTCCGCCTTCGGGACGACCTGTCTCTCCCCGGGTACGAGCTTCCAGTCGGCGACATCGTCCGGGATGAACGGGAGGGTGTCGCCGTCGGGTTTGGCGCGCCCTCCCACGGTGAAGCGTCCTCGGATCAGCAGCATGGCCATGGGGACTCCCATCCCGATATAACCGTATGTGAACACTTATGACGCACGGTATCCACGGGAGGGCGCCGGGGCCGTTCTTCCGGCGCCGGGACGGCGGGTGTCGGCCGGACACCGCACCAACGGCCGACGGATCAGCCCTGAGAAGGACCCCGGACCGGGCCCGGCGAGCCGTCTCCGGACCCCGGAGCGCGGCGGGCGAGGGCCGTGCGGTGGCGGGCCCGGAGGTCTTCGGCCCGGGCGAGCAGTTCCTCGTGCCGCTCGTGTCCGGCGCGCATGTCGACGTAAGGCGCCGGGAGGACGCGGGGCCTGCGGCCGTGCCGGAGGATCTTGACCCGGTAGGCGCCGTACCCGTGACCGGCCTGCTTCTCGACGACGATGCCGGAGATCTCGTCCCAGGAGTACGTCCGGCGGAAGAAGGGGCGCCGGGCCACGATTCCCTCCGGGCCGACAACGATCCGGGCGAGGGTGACATTGAGCAGGAAGGGGGCGATCACCAGCCAGGCGATGCCGAGCGCGTCGAGGAAGCCGGGTTCGGCGCCACGCATCAGGCGCACCGCGGACACCAGCCCCCAGACGCAGGTGACGGCTGTGAGGACCAGGGAGCGCCGCGCGTCCCGGTTGCGATATTCGATCGGCTCCACGCCGCCCTCGCCCTACTGTCGACTCGTCCGGCATCCCGGCCACGGTCCCCGCCGGTGCCGGAGCCGGCCGGTCCCGGAGCTGTCCGGCCCCGGATCCCGAAATGCCCGCCTTGGGGCGTTTACCTGGGTTTCATCGTACGCAGCACCCCCGAGTGGCACCGAAGGTGGCGCCACGCGCAGCAGGCAGGCGCAGGGCACCGACGGAATCGAGAGACCCTCCCGACCTGCGACTTCCGCGACCCTGGGGCACGCCGCGCCACCACCGGCCTGACTGGCGCCAAAAATGCCTCGCGAATGGCGCCACGCATGTGCCATGATGACATCAACAGCGGCGCTCCTCCGGTCAGCGAGGGGGGCGTCCTTCGCGGAGTGAAGCGCAAAGGGGTCGGGGATCATGGAAACGTCGCAGCACGGACGGCAGGCGGCACCCGGTACCCGCACCGCCTTCGCCCGCTTCGTGCTCTGCGGCGGCGGGGTGGGGCTCGCTTCGGGGTTCGCTGTGACGGCCCTCGCCGCCTGGCTGCCCTGGGCCCTGGCCAACGCCGTGATCACGGTGGTCTCGACGCTCCTCGCCACCGAGCTGCACGCCCGCTTCACCTTCGGCACCGGCGGCCGGGCGACCCGGCGCCAGCACCTCCAGTCGGCCGGATCCGCGGCCGCCGCGTACGTGGTGACCTGCGCGGCCGTGCTCGTCCTGCATCTGCTCGTCGAGGCACCCGGTGCGATGCTCCAGCAGACGGTCTATCTGGGGGCTTCCGCACTGGCCGGTGTCGCGAGGTTCGCGGTGCTGCGCCTGGTGGTCTTCGCCCGGAACCGGTCCGCGCGGAGCACGGCCGCCCGGCCCGTGAGCACGGCGGTGACGGCACCCCGGACCATGGCCCCGGCCGCCCCGGGAGCGCTCTGCCGCGCCGCCTGACCACGGGGACGCACCGGCGGGACCGGCACGGTCCGGCCGCGCCCCGCGCCGGAGCACCGGGTGTCGCTGCGCTGCGCCCGGTGCTCCGGATGGGACGCTCGGCCTGCGCGAGCGGACCGCGCCCGGCCCGGCCGAAGCGGCCCCCGGGGCCGTCGCGCCCCGATCCGTGACCGCGGGAGGCCCGGTGGACGTCAGTACGTTTTACGCGCTCTTCTCGGCGACCTGCTTCACCCTGGTCGGCCTCTGGTGGAACGTGGTCCAGGGACACCGGGAGTGGCTGCGCACCCCGGCGCTGCGCCGGACCGTGGGCGGTATCTATCTGTCCTTCCTGCTGCCCGCCGTGATGGGCCTCTTCGCCCAGGTCGGCGGTACCGCGACACCCGAGGTCTGGCGGGCGAGCTTCGTGGTGATCGCACTGGTGGGCTGCGCGTCGACGCTGCGGCTGCTGGCGTACGGGGCCCGGGACCGGACCCTCGCCCATCTCGCGCTCCCCCAGCTGGGCGCCGCGGCCGTCTATGTACTGATCGCCGTGGTGGGCACCGAACCCTCGCTGGCCGGCACGGTCGGCCTCCGCCCCATCCAGGCGGAGGCGATCCTGCTCTCCCTGCTGGTGCTCCTCGGCCACGGTCTGGTGTGGCGCTTCATGGCGGGCGACGGGCGGCCCGACGCGGCCGAAGAGCCGGCCGGCTGAGACGGGCGGCGGGGACCGGAACCGGCGGTTCAGGGCCGAACGGGGCCTTCCGGGCCGTCGGGGACATCGAGAACGCCCGGACCACCGGGACCATCGAGAACGCCGAGAACATCGCCGACGGCCGCGTTCAGCACGTCCCGGGCATGGTCCGGGTCCATGAACTGGACCTGGGTCATCCCGCCGTGGCGCAGGAGCATCAGACGGTCGGCCGCGGCCTCGGGAGCCGGGTGGCCCGCCTCCGTCAGCAGGCCGAGCAGCCGGCCGCGCAGCCAGTCCATATGGGAGCGGATGGCCACGGAGACCGGGCTCACGGGGTCGGGGTGTTCGGCGGCGGCGTTCAGGAAGGGGCAGCCGCGGAAGCCGGGGCGGCACAACTGGTCGCCGATACCGCCGGGGCCGCCGAAGAACGCCTCGACAGCGGCGCGTGCGGGCATCCGGCCCGAGGCCCCCTCGACCAGCCCCCTGATGTCCCGGTCGATACTCCGCACATAGGCGACGACCAGCTCCTCCTTGCTGGGGAAGTGGCGGTAGAAGGTCGCCTTGGTGACCCCCGACTCGGCGATCAGCCGGTCCACTCCCACGGCGCGGATGCCCTCCTCGTAGAAGAGGCGGAGGGCGGCGCCCAGGATCCGGTCGCGGGCGGGCGGCGGTTTCTCGCTCATGGGTTTGACACTAACAGACAGGTCTGTCTACGTTAGGTCCAACGAAAGCAGACAGAACGTTCTGTCTACTTATGCTGTCCACCGATGCGACAGGCGGGACCGCCGATTCCGGCGCTCCGTCTCCGCACTGCCCAGGGAGGGCCCATGACCAGCACCCCGATCACCGACACCGGCACCTCCGCGGCCCGGCCGCCGGTCCTTCTGGTCCACGGGGCCTTCGCAGACGGTTCGAGCTGGCGGGAGGTGGCCGGGCGGCTGACGGCGGAGGGCTATCCGGTGACCACGGCCGAACTGGAACTCCGGACCCTGAGCGGTGACGCCGCCCTGGTGCGCGAGCTGCTCGACCGGCAGGAGAGCCCGGCGGTCGTCGTCGGCCACTCCTACGGCGGCGCGGTGATCGGCCAGGCGGCCACCGGACACCCGAAGGCGGCCGCCCTGGTGTATGTCGCGGCCTTCGCCCCGGACGAGGGCGAGAGCGTCGGCGAACTCGACGCCTCCTTCGGCGCCGCCGAGCCCACCCTCTCCGTCGCGGACGTCCGCCCGCTGCCGGCGAACCCGGACGTCCCGGACGAGTTCAACGTCGAACTGACGATCAGGAAGGACGTGTTCCCGAAGCGCTTCGGTGCCGATCTGAGCGAGGACCGGGCGGCCGCCATGAACGAGGCGCAGCGCCCGACGGCCGCCGTCGTCTTCGGCGAGCCCGCCGCCGCACCGGCCTGGCGGACCCTGCCTTCGTGGTACGTCGTCGCGGACGCCGATCTGATGATCCCGGTCGCGGGACAGCGGCGGATGGCCGGGCGGATGGGCGCGACCGTGGCGGAGGTGCCCGGCGCGAGTCACGCCGTCGCCGCCTCCCGGCCGGACGAGGTGGCCCGCGTGATCGCCGAGGCCGCGGGGACCGTCGCGGGCTGAGCCCGGCGGACGACCGGGACGCCACCCGGCCCGGCGCACGGGAGACGGCTCCCG
>NZ_JBSFNQ010000135.1:0-13837 GCF_053981115.1 Streptomyces sp. NPDC003691
TGGCTGTGGCGCGTCTTCCACATGTACAGGCGCCCGTCGGCGACCAGCCGGCGGGATTTCTTCGAACGGCGGCACCGGAACGGACGGGGTGAACGAAAAGGAAACGGACGGGCCCGGCGCCCTCACCGGTACGGGTACCGACGGCGGTACCGATGCGGACTCCGGCCCGGATGGAGACGGCGAATCCGGGCCCCCGGAGGAGACCGTGCTGCGGCGGCTCCGGACCACCGTCCGGGACGAGCCGGGCAGTCTGGCCGCCCTCTGCACCGCGCTCGCCGACCTGCGGGCGGACGTCGTCTCCCTCCAGACCCATCCGCTCGCGCGGGGCGCCGTGGACGAGTTCCTGCTGCGTACCCCGGTCTCACTGCCGGTGGACCGGCTGCGGGAGGCCGTCGTCCGGGCGGGCGGTACGGAGGTGTGGACCGAGCGGGCCGACGCGCACGACCTGGTGGACACCCCGACCCGGGTGCTCGGACTCGCCACCCGGACGGCGCTGGACTCCGCGGAACTGCCCATGGCGCTCCGCCAACTGCTGGGCAGATGCACGATCCGCTCCCGCCCCGCGGTCACCGCCGCCGGGCGCCCGGACGGGGATCTGCCGCCGGTGGAAGGGGTACTGGAAGGCACGGTGATCAGACTCCGCGACCCCCGCGGCGGCACCCTCACCGTGGAACGGCCGCATCTGCCCTTCACCCCCACCGAGTTCGCCCGGGCCCGGGCGCTCCTGGAGCTGGACGCCCGGCTGGGGCACCGTACCCCCGACGGGACGGACCTGCTCACCCTGCCTGAGGGCGAGGAGATCGTGGTGCGCCGGGCCGGGCAGGACGATCTGACGGCCGCCAAGGAGATGCAGGCCCGGTGCTCCGACCGGACGCTCCGGCTCCGCTATCACGGCCCGGCCGGTGACTCCCACCGCTATCTCGACCATCTGCTGAACCCGCGGCACGGCCGCACCCTCGCCGTGGAGACCTCCTCCGGACGGCTGGTGGGGCTCGGGCATCTGCTGTGGGACGGCGACGAGACCGAGGTGGCACTGCTGATCGAGGACGACTGGCAGCGCCGGGGCATCGGCTCCGAACTGCTCAGACGGCTGGTCGTCCTCGCCCGGGATTCGGGGTCCCGGGGGGTGTACGCGGTGACCATGTCGTCGAACACCGGGATGGTCGCGGCCATGCGCGGGCTGCGGCTCCCCCTCGACTACCAGATCGAGGAGGGCACCCTGGTGATCAGTGCCCGGCTGGACCCGGCGGGGGCGGATCTCCGGCACCTCGGCGACGGTGCGAGGCGGTGAGCACGGGGGACTGTTGACGTGGGCAGCCAGGAGACGGACGGGGGCGGGGGTGTTGCGCGGGACGGTGTCGCCGTGAGCAGAAGCGTGCACCCGCGGCCGGGCGTGCGTCCGGTGGGCGTGCGCCGACGTCCGGTGGCGGCGATATCGCGCCAAAGATCCGTGGTCCTGTCCGGCGGGCCGGTGCCGAAGGGCCCGACCGGAGCCGTGCGTTCCGGGGTCGTGGCGGCTCCGTCGCGGAGCGGTACCCGGCCGGGCCTCGGCACGGCGGGCACCACCGAGGGGCACCCCCGGCGGATCTGCGGGGGCGGGATACCGGAACCGCCGGAACCGCTGCGCGGCGGGGCGATCCGGCCCACGGCGGCCCGGACGGTCCGGACAGATACGGCCGGATCCGGCCGGGCGGCCGCGGGCGCGGCATGTCCGGATGCCCCGAACGGGTGATAGGGCAGGGCCGGTTCCCGGGCCGGGCGGGCATCGGAGCGCCGCCCGGACGGCTGCCGCCGGGCCCCGCGGACACCGGGAGGGCCCGGCCGGGGGAGGCGGCCGGACCGGCGAAGAGTCCGCCCGGGACGGGTCCGGACCGGGATCCGCCGGTCCGGGAGGGCCGGGGCGGCCGCTGCGGGACGGTGTCCGTCCGGCCATCGGGCGGTCACCGGGCGCCCCGCCGGTCCCCCACGATGGTGACGCCGACACCCCCACTCCTAGAGGATGTGTGCATGTCAGACACCGCCAGCATTCCGCTGCCCCGTCAGGTCGCCGACACCTACCTCGACGCGCTCATCACCCTCGACCCGATCACCGGCACATACCTCGGGGTCCCCGAGAGCGCGGGACGACTGCCCGACTTCTCCCCCGCGGGCCAGGAGGAGCGGGCGGAGCTCGCCCGGCGGACCCTCGTCCGGCTCGACGAAGCCGAGCAGCAGCCCGCGGCGAAGAGCGACGCGGAGCGGCGCTGCGGACGGCTCCTCCGGGAACGCCTCACCGCCGAACTCGCCGTGCACGAGGCCGAGGAGGGGCTGCGCGCGGTGAGCATCCTCGCCTCGCCCGCACATCTGGTACGGACGGTGTTCACCGTCACCGCGACCGCGACCGAGGAGGACTGGGCCGCGGTCGCCCGCCGGCTGCACGCGGTCCCGGCGGCCCTGGAGAGCTACCGGGCGGCCCTCCAGGAGGGGCTGGACCGCAAGCTGTACGCGGGTCCGCGGGCCACCGCGACCATGGTCGCCCATATGACCGAGTGGATCGGCACGGACCGTACCTGGTTCGAGGAGTTCACCGACGCCGGACCGGAGTCCCTGCGCGCGGAGCTCTCGGACGCCGCCAGGGCCGCGGGCGGCGCCCTGGCCGCGCTGCGGGACTGGATGCGCGACGTGTACGCCCCCGCGGTCACCGACGCCCCGGACATCGTGGGGCGCGAGCGCTACGCCCGCTGGTCCCGCTACTACAACGGCACGGACCTCGACCTCGACGAGGCGTACGCCTACGGCTGGGCCGAGTACCACCGGATCCTGGCGGAGATGCGGACCGAGGCCGGGAAGATCCTCCCCGGCGCGGGCCCCTGGGAGGCGCTCGCCCATCTCGATGTGCACGGCCGTCATATCGAGGGCGTCGACGAGGTGCGGGAGTGGCTCCAGAGCCTGATGGACCAGGCCATCGAGGAGCTGGACGGCACCCACTTCGAACTCGCCGAGCGGGTACGCCGGGTGGAATCGCGGATCGCGCCGCCCGGCAGTGCGGCCGCCCCGTACTACACCGGCCCCTCCGAGGACTTCTCGCGCCCCGGGCAGACCTGGCTGCCGACCCTGGGCGAGACCCGGTTCCCCGTCTACGACCTGGTGTCGACCTGGTACCACGAGGGCGTGCCCGGACACCATCTCCAGATCGCCCAGTGGGCCCATGTCGCCGACCGGCTCTCCCGCTACCAGGCCACCGTCGGCGGGGTCAGCGCCAACTGCGAGGGCTGGGCGCTCTACGCGGAGCGCCTCATGGACGAACTGGGTTACCTGGGCGACGCCGAGCAGCGGCTGGGCTATCTGGACGCGCAGATGATGCGGGCCTGCCGGGTCATCGTCGACATCGGCATGCATCTGGAGCTGGAGATCCCGGCGGACTCCCCGTTCCACCCGGGCGAGCGCTGGACGCCCGCGCTGGCCCAGGAGTTCTTCGGCAACCACAGCGGGCGGCCCGCGGAGTTCGTGGAGAGCGAGCTGACCCGCTATCTCTCGACCCCGGGTCAGGCCATCGGCTACAAACTCGGCGAGCGGGCCTGGCTGCTGGGACGGGAGCAGGCGAAGGCGGCCCGCGGGGACGCCTTCGACGCCAAGGCCTGGCATATGGCGGCGCTCTCCCAGGGTTCCCTGGGCCTCGACGACCTGGTCGACGAGTTGTCGAAGCTGTGAGACGACGGGGTGGGGTACGGCCCCGGGGGCCGTACCCCACCTGCGCAACGGTCCGGATCAGCGGCGGAAGCCGCCTTCCGAGTTGATGACCTCGCCGGTGATCCACCCGGCCTCGTCCGTGGTGAGCCAGGCGATCAGCCGGGCGGGGTCGTCGGGCACGCCCCAGCGTCCCGCCGGGAAGCGTTCGGCCACCGCCCGGTGCTCCGGCCCCGCCAGATAGCCGGTGTCCACGGGGCCCGGGTTGACCGTGTTGACGGTCACGGCCAGTTCGGCCAGATGGGTCGCGAGGGAGCGGGTGACGGAGGCGAGGGCGCCCTTGGCCAGGGCGTAGGCGATCTCCCCGGGCATACCTCCCGCGATGTCCTGGCCCGAGGTCATCATCACCACCCGGCCGCCGGGCGTCCGGGCGGGCAGCCGGGCCCGCAGCGCGGCGAACGCCTGGACCAGCAGGAGCACCGAGCGGGCGTCGACGGCGAAATGGGCGTCGAGCATCTCCGCGTCGATGGTGTCGAGGGTGCCGTCCCGGCCGCTGAGCGCGTGGTTGGCGACGACGATGTCCAGCCTGCCGCCGAACGCCTCGGCGGCCGTGGCGATCAGTGCGGCCGGAGCGTCCGGCCCGGAGAGGTCGGCGGGCCCGTGGTGGACCGGGGCACCGGGGTCCCCGAGGGCGGCGCGGACACCCTCCACCAGGGCTTCGGGACCACCGGGGTCGGCGCCCCAGGGCTTGGCGGCGTCGTGCGGGACATGGTGGTGGAGATAGACACCGGCACCGTAGGCGGCGAGTCTGCGGGCCACCGCGTAGCCGATACCGTCCCTCCGACTCGCCCCGGTCACCAGGGCGAAGCGGCCGCGGAGCGGAAGCGGGTCACGGCGGAGTTCCAGGGGCGCGGGGTGCGGAAGTGAGGCCATGGTGTCCCATCGTCGCCGTTCACCGCGCAGGTGTCAGGCGAATAAACCGGGCCCGGCGCCCGGCCCGTTCGCGGGTATCGGGGCCGCTTTCCGCACGGCCGCGCCCGGGCGGTTCGCGGGCATCGGGGCACCTGGCGGCGTGGCCGCGCCGCCCGGGCCGGGCCCGGGAGCCCGCCCGCAAGGCCGCACCGCCCGGGCCCGGCGGATTCGGGCCGTCCGGCTCCGCGGGGTTCGGGAGACCGGGGCCGGAAAGCCCGCCCCCGGTTCGTAGCCGGGGCCGGATGCCCGCCGCGCGGAGCGTTTCTCAGCAGCCGCAGTCGTCACCGTCGACGGGCGCGGTCAGCGGGTCCGGGTCGCGGCGGGCGCCGCCCTCCCAGGTCTCGTACGCGAAGCCCTCCCGCGCCCAGTACTCGAAGCCGCCGAGCATCTCCTTCACCCGGTAACCGCGTTCGGCGAGGGCCAGGGCGGCGCGGGTGGCGCCGTTGCAGCCGGGTCCCCAGCAGTAGGTGACAACCGGGACGGCCGGGTCGAGGAGCCGTTCGGCCTGCTCCGGGACGAGGGCGGTCGGGAGGTGGATCGCGCCGGGGACGTGTCCCTGGTCCCAGGCCGGCCCGGAGCGCGTGTCCACGACCACGAACCCGGGGTCGCCGCCGACCGCGAGCGCGGCGGCCACGTCCGAGACATCGGCGTGGAAGGTCAGGCTCGCGCGGAAGTACGCGGCGGCGGCCGCGGGCGCCGCGGGCGGGACCCTCAGTACGGGGTTCGCGGCGGCCGGGGCCTGAGCGGCCGGCGAAGAGGTCCGGGCGGCGGGCGAAGGGGCCTGGGCGGTGGCCGGTGCGCTGTTCATGACCATGAATCTACGGAGCATTTCCGGCGCTCTGAAGGGAGTTCCCCCGGCACCGGATTTGATTGCCCGGGGATTCCCCGGTTCTCATGGGCCCATGAGCGATTTTTCCCCGGACGCCACCGACTGGCGTCTTCTGGACCTCCTCCAGCACCGCGGCCGGGCCGGTTTCGCGGAGCTGGCCCGGGAGGTGTCCATGTCGGCGAGCGCGGTGACCGAGCGGGTCCGGCGGCTGGAGGAGGCCGGGGTCATCACCGGCTACGGCGCGGTCGTGGACCAGCGCAGACTGGGGCTGACCATTACCGCTTTCGTCCGGCTGCGCTACCCCAACGGCAACTACAAGCCGTTCCACGATCTGCTGGACACCACGCCCGAGGTACTGGAGGCCCATCACGTCACGGGTGACGACTGCTTCGTACTGAAGGTCGCCACCCGCGACATGGCACATCTGGAGGAGGTCACCGGCCGGATCGGGGCCCTCGGCTCGGTGACGACGAGCGTCGTCTACTCCTCGCCGCTCCCCCGGCGCCCGGTCAGTCGCTGACCCCGCCCGTACGCAGCCGGACGGTCGAGCCGTGCCGCTCCTTGACGACCTCCAGCTGGGTGGGGATCCGGCGGCGCAGATCCGCGACATGGCTGACGATGCCGACGCTGCGGTCGTGCTCCCGCAGCGAGTCCAGAACGTCGAGGACCTCGTCCAGGGTCTGTTCGTCGAGGCTGCCGAAGCCCTCGTCGACGAAGAGGGTGTCGAGCCGGACGCCACCGGCCTCCTCGGTGACCACGTCGGCGAGTCCCAGCGCCAGCGCGAGGGAGGCGAAGAAGGTCTCGCCGCCCGAGAGGGTGGCCGTGTCCCGCTCCCGGCCGGTCCAGGCGTCGACGACATGGAGCCCGAGTCCGGACCGGCGGCCGCCGGAGCGGGCGTCGGAGTGGGTCAGTGTGTAGCGGCCTGCCGACATCTTCCGCAGCCGTACGGTGGCGGCCGCGGCGACCTGTTCCAGCCGGGCCGCCAGGACGTACGACTCCAGCCGCATCCTGCGCTCGTTCTCGGCGGAGGTGCCCGCGGTGAGACCGGCGAGACGGGCGACCCGCTCGTACTCCTCGCGCAGCGGGCCCGACCGGCGGGCGGCCCGGGCCGCCTCGGCGGACAGGGCGTCGAGCGCGGCACAGCGCTCCCGGGCTGTGTCGCGGGCGGACGCGGCGTCCCGCGCGGCGCGTTCGGCGGCGGCCAGGGCGGCGGACGCGGCGTCCGGGTCGGCCGGGGGCAGCCCGGCGGCCTCGCGGGCCCCGGCCTCGGCCAGCCGGTCGGCGATCGCCGCGGCCTCGTTCTGCCAGGCGTCCGACCGGTGCTGGAGCGCCCGGTGCCCGGCGTCGTCGAGCAGGGCCCCGGCCGCTTCGGCGGGGGTGGCGAAACCGGCACGGTAGGCGGCGTCGGCGACCTGGCCGTCGGCCTCCTTGAGACGCCGGGCGGTCTGGTCGGCGGACCGTACGGCATCGGCGGCGGAGGCGATCCGCAGGGCGCGCCGCTCCAGGGCCGCGGCCCGCTCGGCGACACTGCGGGCTCCGCCGCGCGCCCGTTCGAGCTGTTCGGCGAGGGCGGCCTGTTCCCGGTCGAGGGCTTCGCGTTCGGCGGTACGGGCGGCGGCGTGCTGGTCGAGCGTCCGCCGGGCGGCGAGGCGCTTCTCGTGCTCGCGTTCGGCGCGGTCGAGCGTCTCCCGGGCGGCGTGGATGCCGGAGGCCAGCTCATGGGCGGCGCGGTGGTCGCGCTCCAGCCCGGCGACGGCGGCGGCCAGTTCGGCGGCGACCGGGTCGTGATCGTCCCGGCGGTCGCCGTCCCCGGGGGGCGGCGCTCCGTCGGGCCGGGCCTGCCGCCGGGCGGCGGCCCAGGTTTCGTGGGCGCGGGCCGCCTGCCGTTCGGCCTCGGCCGCGGCCTCCTCGGCCTGGGTGTGGTGCTCGTACGCGGCTTCCTCGTCGGCCGGGGTGACCTGGCCGGACACCGGGGCGGCCGGGGCCGGGTGGTCGGGTGAGCCGCAGACGGCGCAGGGGTCGCCGGGCACCAGCCCGGCGGCCAGCTCCGCGGCGATATGCGCCAGCCGGCGCTCCTTGAGGCCGAGCCAGACCGCCCGGACGGTGAGGGCGGTGTCGCGTGCGTCGTACTGGAGTTCCCGGGCGGCGTCGGCGGCTTCGGCCAGCCGGTCCCGGTCCAGGGCGGCGTCCCGGCGGCGGCGGGCCGGGCCGAGGAGGCCGGCCAGCCGCTCGGCGCGGGTGGCGGCCTCCTGGGCGGCCGCGAGGGCGTCCCGGTGCACGCCGCGCAGCGCGTCCCAGTCGGCGAGCCAGGTCTCGGCGTCCTGCCGGGCGCCTTCGTCGTCGCGGGCGGCCCGGTCGAGCCGTTCCTTCTCGCGGTCGATCCGCTCGCCCCGGGTCTCGGCGCGGCGGGCGGCCTCCAGGGCGCCCAGCTCGCCGCGGAGGGTCCGTTCCGCCTCGGTCAGCTGCTCGGCACCCGCCCCGGCGAGGTCCGCGGGCAGGGCGGCACGGGCCCCGGCGAGGGTGGCGGACGCCGCGGCATGGGCGCGGTCGGCGGCGGCGCGCAGGGTCAGCGCGGGGGCCACCCGTTCGGCCCTGCGGGCCCGTTCCAGACCGGCCAGCACCTCCTGGTGGGCGGGGCGGGCGGCCTCGGACGCGGCCCGGCGGTGCAGCGCGTCGGCGTACCGCCGCTGGAGCCGGTCGCGTTCCCGGTGCTCGTCGAGGGCGGTACGGGACTCCTCGCGGCGGCGCTCGGCCAGGGCCAGCGCGCCTCCGGCGGCGGCGAACCGCTCCCGGGCGCCCTCCCGGGCGACGGCGGCCCACTCCAGGACCGCCGGGACCAGCCCGGGTTCCCCGGGCCGGTGGCCGGGGGCGGGCAGCTCCCCGGCGGCTCCGGCGGCGGCCTGGGTCATCCGGTGGGCCAGGGCGAGGAGTTGTTCGTCACCGGCCCGTACCCGGGCCTCGGCCGCCCGCCGCCGCTCCGCGAGGCGTTCCTCGACGGCGGCGAAGCAGCGGGTGTCGAAGAGCTTGCCGAGGAGTTCGCCGCGGGCTTTGGAGTCGGCGCGCAGAAAGCGGGCGAAGTCGCCCTGGGGCAGCAGGACGACCTGGCAGAACTGCTCCCGGCTCATGCCGAGGAGCTGCTCGATCTCCTCGCCGATCTCCTGGTGGGAGCGGCTGAGTGCCTGCCACCGTCCGCCGCGGGCGTCGTACTCGCGCAGCGTGCTCTGCGCCTTCTCGGTGGTGACTCCGGTGCCGCGCAGTTTGGGGCGGGTCTGGGCGGGACGCCGGGCGATCTCCAGCCGCCGTCCGCCGACGGTGAGATCGAGGAGGACCTCGGTGAAGACGTCCACCGGGGCGTGGTCGCTGCGGAGGGTGGTGCCGGGGCTCTGCCGGGCCCCGGGCACCGTGCCGTAGAGGGCGAAGCAGACCGCGTCGAGTACGGAGGTCTTCCCGGCGCCGGTGGGGCCGTGCATCAGGAAGAGCCCGTCGGCGGTCAGGGTGTCGAAGTCGATGTCCTGGGTGGTCGCGAAGGGCCCGAAGGCGGTGACGGCGAGCCGGTGGAGTCTCATCCGGCGGCCTCCGCCTCGGCCGCGCGGACCGCGTCGAACGCGGCGTTCAGCACGGCCCGTTCGGCGTCGTCGGGTCCGGCGCCGCGGACATGGGTCACGAAGTCCTCCGCGATCTGCTGCCGGGTCCGGCCGCGCAGCCTCCTGGAGTAGGAGACGGTGTCCTCCCCGGGCGGCCGTTCGGGGGCGAAGACAAGACTGAGGGTGTGCGGGAAGCGGGCGGTGAGCCGGGCCATCGGTTCGGCCGGCCGGACCGGGTCGGTAAGGGTCGCCTCGACGAACGAGTCCTCGTGCGCCGTGTGGGCGGGGTCCTCCAGGAGGTCGTCGAGGCGGCCGGCGAGCCGGACGAGGGGGCGCGGCACGGGACAGTCGATCCGCTCGGCGGTCACGGCCCCGCCGGGCCCGAGGTCGACCAGCCACATGGTCTTGCGGTGGTCCGCCTCGGAGAAGGAGTAGGCGACCGGGGAGCCCGAGTACCGGATGCGGTCGGTGAGGGTCTGGCAGCCGTGCAGATGGCCGAGGGCGGCGTAGTCGACTCCGGCGAAGACGGCCGGGGGCACGGCGGCGACCCCGCCGACGGTGATGTCCCGTTCGCTGTCGCTGGCGGCGCCGCCCGCGACGAAGGCATGGGCGAGGACGACGGAGCGGGTGCCGGAGGGCCGGGCGGCGAGATCGGCGCGTACCCGGTCCATCGCCGCGGCGAGCACCGTCTCGTGCCGGGCGCGGTCGACCCCGAAAGCGTCCTTCACCAGGGCCGGTTCGAGGTAGGGCAGTCCGTAGAGGGCGATGTCGCCGTGGGCGTCGGTGAGGACGACGGGGGTGGCGCAGCCCTCCGGGTCGGTGCGCAGATGGATTCCGGCCCGCTCTATCAGCCCGGACGCGACCCCGAGCCGCCGCGCGGAATCGTGGTTGCCGGAGATCATCACTGTCGGCACCCCGGCGTCGGCGAGCCGGTGGAGCGCACGGTCGAAGAGCTCGACGGCGGCGAGCGGCGGCACGGCGCGGTCGTAGACGTCTCCCGCCACCAGGACCGCGTCCACGTCCAGGGCGCGGGCCCGGTCGACCAGATGGTCGAGGAACGCGGACTGGGCACCGAGCATGCTGACCCGGTGCAGCGACCGGCCCAGGTGCCAGTCCGACGTATGCAGGAATCTCATGATCCCCGAGCGTAACGGCGGGGTGTGACAGTCCGGGCGGCTTCGGGAAGATCGGCGACGGCGGGCACGCCGGGGCGGTACGGGGCGGGATGGTGCCGCGGCGGGCGGCACGGCACCGCGGGCGGCCGGGGGCCGGGCCGGGCCGGGTGGTCAGGCATCGCCGTACGCCTCGCCGCCCAGTTCGAGACCTGCGGTGCCCGCGGTGGCGTCCGCGAGCCAGGCCCGGAAGGCGTCGACGTCCGCGTCGGGCAGGCCGATCTCGATGGCGACCCGTTCCGCGTACTGCACGGAGCGGACGGTGCGGCCGGTGGCCCGCAGGTCGTTCTCCAGCTTCCCGGCCCGCTGGTGGTCGACCGTGACCACGGCCAGCCGGAAGCGGCGGCGGGTGACCGTGCCGATGGCGTCGAGCGCTTCGCCCACCACTCCGCCGTACGCCCGGATCAGTCCGCCCGCGCCCAGCTTGACCCCGCCGTAGTAGCGGGTGACGACGGCGACGGCGTAGCGGACGTCGCGGCGGGTGAGCATCTGGAGCATGGGGACCCCGGCGGTGCCGCCGGGCTCCCCGTCGTCGCTCGCCCGCTGGACGGCGGCGTCGGCTCCGATGACATAGGCGAAGCAGTTGTGGGTGGCGGTGGGGTGCTCCCGCCGGATCCCGGCGACGAACGCCTGGGCCTCCTCCTCGGTCGCGGCGGGCGCGAGCGCGCAGATGAAGCGCGATCTGTTGATCTCGGTCTCGTACACACCCTCGCGGGCGACCGTCCGGTACTGCTCCTGCATACGGCCACCCTAAGCCGCTCCGGCCGCCGGGTTTCACCCGATCGGGGTGGCGCGGAGGGGAATGGTCCGCACGGGCGACCCGTTGTCGCAAGCATGTACGCAGACGACGAGACCATCCGCAGGATCCTCACCTCGACCGGCACCACCTGGGCGGTGGTGGGCCTCTCCGCCAACGAGTCCCGGGCGGCGTACGGGGTGGCCCGGATCCTCCAGCGCTACGGCAAACGGATCGTGCCGGTCCATCCCAAGGCCGAGACGGTCCACGGTGAACAGGGGTACGCGTCGCTGGCCGACATCCCCTTCGACGTGGACGTGGTCGATGTGTTCGTGAACTCCGACCTGGCCGGGCAGGTCGCCGACGAGGCCGTGGCCAAGGGCGCCCGGGCGGTCTGGTTCCAGCTCGGTGTGATCGACGAGGGGGCGTACGAGCGGACCCGGGCGGCCGGTCTGGAGATGGTCATGGACCGGTGCCCCGCCATCGAAATCCCGCGGCTGGGCTGAACCTCGGCCCGGGCCCGGCCCGCCCGGGCCCGGCGGCCGGCGGTCGGCGGCCGTCCAGGAGGGGTCAGATCCCGAGTCCCTCCAGGACGACCGCGTTGGGCAGCGTCGCGAGGGCCTTGCCGGGGACGATCAGCTTGCCGCGCCGCAGTCCGCTGCCGATCAGGACCCAGGGGGTGTCGGCGACGGCGGCGTCGACCAGTACCGGCCAGTCGGCGGGCAGCCCGATCGGGGTGATCCCGCCGTACTCCATACCGGTGAGCCCGGTGGCGGTCTCGTGCGGGGCGAAGGACGCCTTGCGGGCGCCCAGATGCTTGCGGACGGCGCCGTTGACGTCGACGCGGTCGGTGGAGAGGACCAGACAGGCCGCCAGCGTGGCTTCCCCGCCGCGCTTGCCCGCGACGACCACGCAGTTCGCGGACTGCCGGATCAGTTCCTCGCCGTGGTGGGCTACGAAGACGGCGGTGTCGGCGATGGCGGGGTCGGTGTCCACATGGATGAGCTGGTCGGCGGGGATGTCGCCGGTCCAGTTCCGTACGGCGTCGGCGACCGGGGCGACGAGCAGGTCCAGGACCTCGGGGGCGGGGCGGGCGGAGTCGAAGGAGCCAATGGGTGCGCGCATGGGCGCACCGTAGCAAGGGCTTGCGGCCCGCCCCCGGGCGGTCCGCCGCGCGGACAGGCGGACCGACGGGCGGACCGACCGGTGAGCGGGCAGGCCGACGGGCGGGCCGGCCGGACAGACCCCGGGACGGGCGGCCGGTTCCGCCGGTCAGCGCGCCGGCGGGACGGAGACGGCCATCGTCATGGCGACGGGCCCGGTGCCCTCGTTGCGGTAGGCGTGCGGCACGTTCGCCTCGAAGACGGCCGACTCCCCGGCGGCGACCGCATACGGCTCACCGTCCACGGTCAGGGTGAGTACGCCCTCGGTGACATGGATCAGTTCGGCCGTACCGTCCGGGTGGGGGTCGGAGGAGCTGCCGTCGCCGGGCTCCAGATGCCAGGACCACAGCTCCATCGGCCCCCGCAGCTCCGTGCCGACCAGCAGTTCGTTGAAGCTTCCGCCGGGGGTCGACCACATCCGCATCCGCTCGTCCGGCGACACCACCCGCACCTGGGGCCCGTGGTCGCGGTCAAGCAGGGTGGCGATGCTCAGCCCGAGCGCGTCGGCCAGTTTCACGGCAATGCCGACGCTGGGGTTGGTCCGCGCCTGTTCAATCTGGATGATCATGCCCCGGCTGACCCCCGAGCGGGCGGCGAGGGCGTCCAGGGTGTAGCCCCGTTCGCCGCGCCAGTGCCTGAGATTGCGGGCGAGTGACTGGGTGAGGTGATCGATGTCCGGCACAGTCCGCTCAGTCCGTCCACTATATTCAATGCGACAGTACAAGATTCTGCACTACGGTGTGTTGTACCGCCTTGTTCAACGCACTGTACTGCGAGGTCCTTCCATGGTCGCACTGTTCGCCCTGACCACCGCCCTGCTGATGGGCCTCGCGGACTTCGGCGGCGGGCTGCTGACCCGCCGCATTCCGGCACTCACGGTGGTCGTCGCCTCGCAGGGGATCGCGGTCGCCGTCCTCGGGGTGATCGTGGTCGCGACCGCGGCCTGGCAGGAGGCCGGTCCGCAGCTCTGGTACGCGGTGGCGGCGGGCGTCATCGGCCCGGTGGCCCTGCTCTCCTTCTACAAGGCACTGGCCCTCGGCCCGATGGGAGTGGTCTCGCCGCTCGGTTCACTCGGGGTCGCCGTGCCCGTCGCCGCCGGGCTGGCCGTCGGCGAACGCCCGGGGGCCCTGCAGCTCGCCGGGATCGGCGTGGCGGTCCTCGGGATCGTCCTCGCGGGCGGCCCCGAGCTGCGGGGCGCGCCGGTCCGGCGGCAGACGGTCGCCCTCACCTTCGTGGCCGCGTTCGGCTTCGGCGCGGTGATGACCCTGATCGCCCAGGCGTCGTCCACCGTCACCGGACTCTTCCTGGCGCTCTTCGTCCAGCGCACGGTGAACATCGCGGTCGGCGGGGCGGCGCTCGCGGCCGCCGCCCGCCGAGGCCGGCCGGTACTGCCCGACGGCGGCGGCCTGCGGATGCTGTGGACCTCGCTCCCGCTGCTGGCGTTCGTCGGCCTCGCGGACGTGGCCTCGAACGGTACGTACTCCATCGCCGCCCAGACCGGTCCGGTGACCGTCGCCGCCGTACTGTCGCATCTGTATCCGGTGGTCACCGTGGCGGCGGCACTGATCGTGCTCAGGGAGCGGCTGCGGGGGGTGCAGGCCGCGGGCGCCGGGCTCGCCCTCGCGGGTTCGGTGCTGCTGGCGGGCGGCTGACGGGCAGCTGACGGCCGTTACCGGCCGCGGCGACCCCGCGCCGCCGGATCCGGCGGCGCGGGC
>NZ_JBSFNQ010000136.1:0-13792 GCF_053981115.1 Streptomyces sp. NPDC003691
AGGCGCGCGGCCCGCGGCCCGCGGCGGCCAGCTGCTCGGCGAGATATCCGGCGAAGGCCGTCACGGTCGGGTACTCCCAGGGCGCGTTGGGGTCGAGTTCGCAGCCGGTGAGGTCCTCCGCCTCGGCCAGCAGGGTGATGGCGCGGACGGAGTCCAGGCCGTACGAGGACATCGGCTCCTCGGGGTCGACCGAACCCGCCGGAACGTCCAGCTCCTCGGCCAGATAGCCGCGGAGCCACTCCTGCAGCTCGGTCCGGACGCCGTCCGTCGTTGTGTTGTGCATGGGACTCCTTCGGGGCAGGGGCGGGCGCGGGTCCCGGGCCGGTTCGCCGCCCCGGGACCAGAGCTAGCGCACGTCTTGGTGGAGGGCGGCCAGGCGGCCCTGGTGGAACAGCTCCCGCATCGCCGACCGGCGCACCTTCCCGCTCGTGGTCCGCAGCACCGTGCCCGGTTTCACCAGGGCGACGGTGCCGACCCGGACCCCGAACTCGCGCCCCACGGTCCGCCGGATCTCGGCCGCGAGCGCGGGCAGCCGGTCGGCCGGTACCCCGGCCACCTCATGGGTGACCACGACGGACGGCTCTCCCGGCCGGCCGGGAAGCCCGCCGCCGCCGGAGAACACCACGCCCGTCCGGCCCAGTTCGGGATGCTGGGCGCGCAGCTCGTACTCGATGTCCTGGGGGTAGACGTTCCGGCCGTGCACGATGATCAGGTCCTTGAGCCGGCCGTGCACATAGAGCTGGCCGTCGGCCAGTACCCCCAGATCGCCGGTGCGCAGATAGCCGCCCTGGCCGGCCGCGGTGACGGCGTCGAAGACGGCGGCGTTGTCGGTCCGCAGCCAGTAGCCGGGGGAGACGCTCCGGCCCCGCAGCCAGATCTCGCCCAGGCTGCCTTCGGGAACTTCCTCCGCGGTCTCCGGATCGACCACGAGCATCTCGAAGGATTCGTCGGGCAGTCCGCAGCCCACCAGCTCACGGACCGCGCCCCCGTCGGCGGGCGGCGCGAGCTCGCCCCGGGCCAGTGCGTCGGCGTCCACCCGGCGGGTCACCGCGCCCCCGTCGACGTGCACGGAGACGTACACCGCGGTCTCCGCCATGCCGTAGCACGGGATCACGGACTCCCGGCGGAGCCCGGACACCGCGAACTTGTCGGCGAACGCGGTCAGCACCCTGGGGTCGATCGGCTCCGAACCGCAGCCCGCCAGGTTCCAGCGGGACAGGTCGAGCGCCGCCGCGTCCTCGTCGCGGACCTTCCGGGCACACAGCTCCAGGGCGAAGTTGGGGGCGAACGAGCAGTTGATCCCGTACGCGTCGATCATCCTCAGCCACTGCACCGGCCTTCTGACGAACGCCGTCGGCGTCATCAGAACGCTGCTCTCGCCGAGCAGCAGCGGCCAGACCACCTGGGTGAACAGACCCATGTCGTGGTAGAGCGGCAGCCAGCCGCCCGCCCGTCCCCCGAAACGGAGGGCGGCCGTGCCGACGGCGGCGTTGAAGAGGATCTGGTCGTGTTGGAGGACCACGCCCTTGGGGTCGCCCGTCGAACCGGAGGTGTACTGGAGCACGGCCGTCGTCGACCGGTCCAGGGCGACCGGACGCCAGGAGTCCGGGTCCGCCGGGCCGTCCGGCCCGTCACCGGCCCCGGTGGGGAGCGGCGCGCTCACCGTATCGGCCAGCCACTCCCGTACCTCCGCCAGATCGGCGGACGTGGTCAGGACGGCACCGGCACCCGAGTCGTGGGCGATCGCCGCCAGCCTTCTGCGATGGTGCTGGTGGGCGCCGGGGAGCGGGGCCGGGACCGCGATCATCCCGGCGTACAGACAGCCCAGCAGCGCCGCCGCGAACTCCAGCCCGTTGGGGTGCAGCAGCAGGACCCGCGCACCGCGGGGGAGCCGCTCGCGCAGCCAGACGGCGCGCGCCCGGGCCTCCCGGTCGAGCCGGGCGTACGACCAGCGGACCGCCGAGCCCAGCGGGTCCGCCGGATCGGTGACGAAGGTGAGGGCCTCGGCGTCCGGCCGGGCCGCCACCTGCTCGCGGAAGAGCGTCACCAGATCCGGCGCGTCGGTCAGGTCATGAGGCGTGTCAGCCATGATGTGGTCCCTGTGGTGGTCCCTCGGCGGCGGACGGGGCGGACCGGACGGCGCCGACGTCGAGCAGCAGCCGGTCCGGGCCCCGCAGATTCAGATTGCGCTTGTAGACGACACCGTCCGGGCGCAGCCGGGGCCGGTCCAGGCGGGTCGCGAAGAGTTCCAGGGCGACGGCGACCTCCAGCCGGGCCAGCCCCGCCCCCAGACAGAAATGGGGGCCGGCGGAGAACGACAGATGGGCGGGCGCCGGAGTGCGGCGGATATCGAACCGGCCGGGGTCGGGAAAGACGTCCGGATCGCGGTTGGCGGCCCCCAGCAGCAGCAGGACCATGTCCCCCGGCCGTACCTCCGTACCGCCGATGACGGTGGCGCGGGCCGCCACCCGGGTGGTCATCTGCACCGGCGCGTCGTACCGCAGCACCTCCTCGACGACGGCGGGCGCCAGCGCCGGATCGGCCCGCAGCAGGTCGAGCTGGGCGGGGTGCCGCAGCAGCGCCAGCACGGCGTTCGCGATCAGGTTCACGGTGGTTTCGTGACCGGCGTTGAGGAGCAGTACGCAGGTCGCCAGGATGTCGGGGTCGTCCAGCCGCTGCCCGTCCTCCTCGACCTGGAGGAGATGCGAGACGAGATCGTCCCGGGGCGCCCGCCGCCGCCGCTCGATCAGCTTTCTGAAGTACGCCACGAACGCGGCCCGGGCCCGGGCCGCCTCCGTCGTCATCCCGCCCGCGGCCGGCCCGATCGGCGGGTCCAGCGCCTCGGACAGCTTCGACGACCAGTCCTGGAGCAGTTCGCGGTCCTCGAACGGCACGCCCAGCAGTTCGCAGATGACGCGCAGCGGCAGCGGATAGGCCAGCCCGTCGACGACCTCGAAACCGCCGGGCCCGGCGGCGCCCGCCAGCAGCTCCGTCGTGATGTCGCGGATCCGCGGCTCCAGCCCGGTCACCCGCCGGCGGGCGAACGCGCCCGCGACCAGTCGCCGGTAGCGGGTGTGCTCGGGCGGGTCGAGATGGAGGAAGTTCCGGGTCCGCGGCCCGCGCGGGGTGGGTGAGAGCGCGGCCCGGTCACGTGCCGCGCTCATCGCCGGATCCCGCAGCGCCGCCGACACCTGCGCGTGCCGCCCCACCACCACCAGCCCGTCGAAGGGCCGGTACGGGGAGCGCTCCCGGATCTTGTCGAGATACGGGTAGGGGTCCTCCCGGTGGCCGGGATCGGTCAGCTCGGCGATCTCCTCCGGCAGCCCGGGACGGTCCGGCGGCACCGGTTCCCCGGCCCCTCCGGCGGCTCCGTTCATCACCAGAATCCACCCCCGTCGAGTCCGCTGGCCGCCGACAGTACGGCAGCTTCCGGGGGGGGAGAAAGGGTTCGCCGGGCGGGCGGGGCAGCCCTGTTCAAACGCGTCGCCGCCGCGGTTGAACAGCCCCGCCCCGCCCGCCCGGCGATCGGTTGACGCCCCTGGGGGGCCTGGCGAAGATGGCCGTTCGAAGGGGGCGAAACCCACCGGACCGGGCCCCGTCGCACCACGGTTCCCCGGGGTCCGGCCGGTGGCCCCCGGCGCTCCCCGCCCGTACCCCGGCAGCGTCCGGCGGCCGCCACCCGGCGGCAGGCCGCGGACCCGCGGAACGCGGACCGGCCCCTCCCGAACGGCTCCCGAGCGGTTCCGAACACTCTTCACCCACCCGAGAGGACGGCCCGTGCCGATGCCATGCGACGGTTCCGACGGCGGACACCGGCTCCCGGCCGCGACGGGGGGCGATCCGCGATGACGACGGCGAACGGAAACACTTCCGGCACCGGCACCGAAGACAGCGGCACCGGCACCGGGGCGGCCGGTCCCGCGCACACGCCGCTGACGGCAGCCCAGCGCGGTATCTGGTACGCCCAGGAGGTTGCGCCCGAAGGCACCGTCCTCAACGTCGCCGAGTATCTGGAGATCGACGGCGGCGCCGACCCCGCGCTCCTCGTCCGCGCGCTGCGCGCCGCCGTGGCGGGCGTCGACGCCTACCGCCTCCGGTTCACCGTGGCCGACGGAGAGCCGCGGCAGTACGCCGACCCCTCGGCCGAGATGCCCGTCCAACTGGTCGACGTCGGCGCCGAACCGGATCCGCGGGCCGCCGCCGACGCCTGGATGCGCGCCGAACTGCGCCGCCCCGTCGACCCCCTGACCGGCCCTCTCGCCGCCCTCGCCGTGATCGTCATCGGCGACGGCACCCTGTACTGGTACCACCGCGCCCACCATCTGATCCTGGACGGCCACGGCGGCGCCCTGGTCGCGGCCCGGGCCGCCGACGCCTATACCGCCCTTCTCGCGGGCGGCGAGTACACCGCGGCCGCCCCGGGGCCCTCCGCCCTGCTCGCCGCCGCCGAGGACGCCTACCGTGCCTCGCCGGACCGTGAACGGGACCGCGCCCACTGGCTGGACACCCTCGCCGGGAGCCGGGAGCACACCGGAGAGGCGGGCCGGACCGCCGGACCGCCCGCCCGCGGCAGCGCCGCCCTCCCGGCCGACACGTCCGAGCGCCTCCGGGCGGCCGCCCGGAGGCTGGGCTGCGGACTCCCCGGGCTGATGGTCGCGGCGGCCGCCGTCTACCGGCACCGCACCACCGGATCCCGGGACATCGTCCTCGGCGTGCCCGTCCTCGGCCGCACCGGCCGCCGGGAACAGCGCATCGCCGGAATGACCTCCAACGTCATGCCCGTCCGGGTGCGGCTCGACCCCGGCACCCCGCTCGCCGAAGCCGTCCGGCGCACCGCGCGCGCCGTCGGCGGCGGACTGCGGCACCAGCGGTACCGCCACGAGGACCTGGCGCGCGAACTGGCGCCCGCGGGCGCCCCCGCCCTCTTCGACCTCAACGTCAACTTCCTCGGCTACGGCTATCCGCCCCGCTTCGGTCCGGCGGCCGCCACCGTGCACAACCTCACCCACGGGCCGACCCTGGACCGGCAGCTCAACGTCTACGACCGGTCGGCCGACTCCCGGATCGTCATCGACGCCGACGTCAACGCCGACCACTGCGAGCCCGGGACGGCCGACGCCACCGTCCGCGACTTCCTGCGGGTCCTGGACTGGATGGCCGGCGCGGCGCCCGGCGACCCGGTCGGCGGATTCCGGCTCCGCCCCGAAGCCCCGGCCCCAGAGCCCCCGGCCCCAGAGCCCCCGGCCCCAGAGCCCCCGGCCCCCGAAGCCGCCGCCCCCGAAGCTCCCGTCCCCGGACCGGCCGCCCCCGGCCCCGCGGTCCCGCCGCTGACGGCCCCCGAGCTGTTCCACGCCCGCGCCGACCTCGACCCGGACGCCCCCGCCCTGATCACCGACGGCGAACGGCTCAGCTACGCCGAACTCGACACCCGGGCCAACCGGCTGGCCCACCATCTGACCGCGCTCGGCATCGGCCGCGAATCCGTCGTCGCGGTCGTCATGCACCGCGGCACCGCACTCGTCACCGCCCTGCTCGCCGTCGCCAAGGCGGGCGCCGCCTATCTGCCGATCGACCCGGGCCAGCCGCTGGACCGGGTGGCGTACATGCTCTCCGACAGCCGCGCCGCGGCCCTCCTGGCCACCACCGACGTCCTCGACGAACTGCCCGTCGGCGGGGTGCTTCCCGTCGCCCTCGACGACCCCGGGGTACGGGCCGCGATCGACACCCGGCCCGCCGGACGTCCCGCGCCCGCGCCGGAACCCGGCGGACTGGCGTACGTCATCTACACCTCCGGATCCACCGGCCGCCCCAAGGGCGTCTCCCTCACCCACGCCGGAGTGGCGGCCCTGGTCGCCACCCAGGCCGAACGGCTCGGCGCCGGGCCCGGCAGCCGGATCCTCCAGTTCGCCTCCGTCGGATTCGACGCCGCGACCTGGGAAGTCCTGATGGCCCTGGGCACCGGCGCCGCGCTGGTCCTCGCCCCGGCCGGTGAACTCCTGCCGGGCGCCGGACTCGCGGGCGTCGTCGCCCGCCACGGGGTGACCCACGCCACCCTGCCGCCCGCCGTACTCGCCGCCCTCGACCCCCTCGACCTGGCACCGGTACGCACCCTGGTCTCCGCGGGCGAGGCCCTCACCCCCGACCAGGTCGACCGGTGGGCACCCGGCCGGGACCTGGTCAACGCGTACGGCCCCACCGAGACCACCGTCTGCGCCACCCTCTCCGACGCCCTCCGCCCGGGCGCCGCCCCCGGTATCGGCACCCCCGTCAACGGCACCCGGGTCCATGTCCTCGACGACTTCCTGGAGCCCGTGCCCCCCGGCGCCACCGGCGAACTCTATGTCGCCGGAGCGGGCCTGGCTCGCGGCTACGGCGGAAACCCCGCCCTGACCGCGGAACGGTTCGTCGCCGACCCGTCCGGTACCGGCGGCCGGCTCTACCGGACCGGCGACCGGGTCCGCCGGAGCCCCGGCGACGGCCTGCTGTTCATCGGCCGCACCGACGACCAGCTCAAGATCCGCGGCTTCCGGATCGAACCCGCCGAGGTCGAAGCGGTGCTCGCCGCCCACCCCGACGTCAACCGGGCCGTCGTCGTCGCCCGCGACACCGGCTCCGGCGAACGGCAGCTCGTGGCCTACGCCACCACCGCGGGCGACCCCGCCGGGGCGGACCGGGCCGACGGCGCGCTCCCCGAGCGGCTGCGCGCCTTCCTGACGGCACGACTGCCCGCCCAGCTGGTGCCCGCCGCGATCGTCGCCCTCCCCGCCCTCCCGCTGACCCGCAGCGGAAAGGTCGACCGGGACGCCCTGCCCGCGCCCGAACGGGACACGGTCACCGGCCGCCCGGCGACCCCTCGGGAGGAGATCCTCTGCGGGATCTTCGCCGATGTCCTCGGCACCGGGGCCGTCGGACCCGACGAGAGCTTCTTCGAACTCGGCGGCCACTCGCTGCTCGCCACCCGGGTCGTCTCCCGCGTCCGCGCCGCCCTGGACACCGAGGTGGAGATGCGGGACCTCTTCGCCGCCCCCACCGCCGCCGCACTGGCCGCGCGGCTCGCCCCCGGGGCGGGCGGCCCGGCCCCGGACCGGCCGGTACTCGCCCCCCGGGAGCGGACCGGCCCCGTACCGCCGTCCTTCGCCCAGCGGCGGCTGCTCTTCCTCGAACAGCTCGAAGGCCGCGGCACCACCTACAACGCCCCCGTCGTGCTCCGGCTCGCCGGACCGCTGGACCGGGCCGCGCTCGCCGCCGCGTACCGCGACGTCCTCGGCCGCCACGAAGCACTGCGCACCCATTTCCCCCTCATCGGCGGCCGCCCCCACCAGCGGGTCGCGGACCTCGCCGGGATGAGCGCCGAACCCGTCCTGGAGGAGGTCGCGCCCGGGGAACTCGACGCCGCCGTAGCCCGCGCCGCCGGATACGCCTTCGACCTCGCCGCCGAACCGCCCGTCAGATCCCGGCTGTTCGCCCTCGGCCCGGAGGAGCACGTCCTGGTGATCGTGGTCCACCACATCACCGGCGACGGCTGGTCGATGGGCCCGCTCACCCGCGACCTGTCCGAGGCCTACACGGCGCGCCTCGACGGCAGCGCCCCGGCCTGGGCACCCCTGCCGGTCCAGTACGCCGACTACACCCTCTGGCAGCGTGAACTCCTCGGCGACACCGACGACCCGGACGGACTGATGTCCGCCCAGACCGCCTACTGGCGGACGGCCCTCGCCGGACTGCCGGAGGAACTCGCCCTCCCCTTCGACCGGCCCCGCCCCGCCGTCGCCGGGCACCGCGGCCACGACGCGCCCCTCGACGTGCCCGCCGACCTCCACGCCGCGATCACCCGGCTGGCCAGGACCGAGGGCGTGACCGTCTTCATGGTCCTCCAGGCCGCGCTCGCCGTCCTGCTGTCGGAGCTGGGCGCGGGCACCGACATCCCCATCGGCTCGGCGATCGCCGGACGCACCGACGAGGCCCTCGACGACCTCGTCGGCTGCTTCGTCAACACCGTGGTCGTACGGACCGATCTGACCGGCGACCCCGCGTTCACCGAGGTCCTCGCCCGGGTCCGGGACGCCGTCCTCGGCGCCTTCGCCCACCAGGACGTGCCTTTCGAGAAGCTGGTGGAGGAGCTGGCACCGGCCCGCTCGGTGGCCCGCAACCCCCTCTTCCAGACCGTCCTCACCATGCAGAACACCACCGACGTCGGACTGGACCTGCCCGGAATCGAGGTGACACCCGTACCGGGCGCCCGCCCCGGGGTGAAGTTCGACCTCGACGTCATGGTCAACGAGACCTTCGGCGAAGCAGCCGAGCCCGCGGGGCTCACCGGCTCCGTCACCGCCTCCGCCGACCTCTTCGACGCCGGATTCGCCGGACTCCTCGCCGAACGCTGGATCCGGGTCCTGCGGGCCGTCACCGCCGACCCGCGGCTGCGGCCCGGCGACCTCGACCTCCGCTCCGAAGCCGAACGCGCCCTGACCGTCGGCACCTGGAGCGACGGCCTCCCGCCCGCCCCGCACCCCACCGTGCCCGAGCTGATCCTGGCCCGCGCCGAACGGACCCCGGACGCCGTCGCCGTACACCACCGCGGTACGTCCGTCAGCTACGGGGAACTGTCCTCCCGGGCCGCGGACGTGGCCCGCTGGCTGACCGGCTCCGGCATCGGACCCGAATCCGTCGTCGGCCTCTGCCTGCCGCCCGGCCCCGACCTCGTCGCCGCCGTCCTCGGCGTCTGGCAGGCGGGCGCCGCCTATCTCCCCGTCGACGCCGGACAGCCCGTCGAACGGAACGCGTTCCTCCTCACCGACAGCCGGGCCGTCGTCCTCATCGCCCCCGAGGAAGCCATCGGCGACCTCCCGGCGGGCAAGGTACGGATCGTCCCGGCCGCACAGGTCCTGACGCCCGGCACCACACCCCCCGGGCCCGTGGTGCCGCCCGCGGCCGCCCCCGGCCGGCTGGCGTACGTCGTCTACACCTCCGGCTCCACCGGAACGCCCAAGGGCGTCGCGGTCACCCACGACGCCCTCGCCCACTACGTCGCCGCCGCCCCCGAACGGCTCGGCTTCGGCGGCGAGGGCGCCCGGTACGCCCTCCTCCAGCCGCCCGTCACCGACCTCGGCAACACCATCCTGTTCTGCTCCCTCGCCACCGGCGGGGAACTGCATGTCCTCGACCCCGACGCCGTACTCGACCCGGCCCGGGTCTCCGGCTATCTCGCCGAACACCGGATCGACCACCTCAAGGCCGTCCCGTCCCATCTGGCGGCACTGTCCGCACTGTCCGGCCCCGGCGGTGTGCTGCCCGGCACCTCACTGGTCCTCGGCGGCGAAGCGGCCCCGCCCGACTGGGTCCGCGGACTCCTCACGGCGGCCGGGGACCGTGCCGTGTACAACCACTACGGCCCCACCGAGGCCACCATCGGCGCCACCACCACCCGGCTGACCGCCCACGACGCCGACAACGGCCGCGTCCCCATCGGCACGCCCCTCGGCGGCAACCGCGCCTATGTCCTCGACGGGCGGCTGCGCCCGGTGCCCCCCGGTGTACCCGGCGAGCTGTACCTCGCGGGCCCCGGACTCGCCCGGGGCTACGTCCGCAGGCCCGGGCCGACCGCCGAACGGTTCACCGCCTGCCCCTTCGGACCGGCCGGCGAGCGGATGTACCGCACCGGGGACCGCGCCCGGTGGGGCGCCGACGGACGGCTCCTGTTCGCGGGCCGCGTCGACGACCAGGTCAAGATCCGCGGCTTCCGGGTGGAGCCCGGCGAGATCGCCGCGGCGCTCACCGGCCATCCCGAGGTCGGCGCCGCGGCCGTCACCGCCCGGGAGGACCTGCCCGGGCAACTCCGCCTCGTCGCCTATCTCGTCCCCGGCGAGCGCTCCGACGAGGACGGCCTGGCCGACCGGGTCCGCGCCCACGCGGCGCGCGGGCTGCCCGAGCACATGATGCCCGCGGCGTTCACCGTGCTGGACGCCCTGCCGCTGACCCCGAGCGGAAAACTGGACCGCGCCGCCCTGCCCGCCCCCGAACGGGCGACGGGCGGCGAAGCGGGCCGCGGGCCCCGGACCGTCCAGGAGGAGATCCTCTGCGAGGCGTTCGCCCGCGTCCTCGGCCTGGACACCGTCGGACCCGAGGAGGACTTCTTCGCCCTCGGCGGCAACTCCCTGGTCGCCGTGGGCCTGGTCGAAGACCTCCGGACCCGCGGACTCTCCGTCTCCGTACGGGCCCTGTTCCTCACCCCCACCGCGGCCGGACTCGCCGCCGTCGCCGGACCACCGCCCGTCGAGGTGCCGGAGAACCGGATCCCGGACGGTGCCACCGCCCTCACCCCGGACATGCTGCCCCTCGCCGACCTCGACGAGGACGATATCGCCGCCATCGTCGAACGCGTCGACGGTGGAGCGGCGAACATCGCCGACATCTACCCGCCGGCCCCGCTCCAGGAGGGCATGCTCTTCCACCATCTGGCGCGCTCCGACGACGACCCCGACGTCTATCTGCGCTCCGTCGTCCTGGAGTTCGACGGGCCGGACCGGCTGGACGCCTTCCTGGGCGCCCTCCGGCAGGTCGTCGACCGGCACGACATCTACCGCACCGCGATCGTCGCCGAAGGGCCGCGGGAACCCGTCCAGGTCGTCTGGCGCACGGTCCGGATCCCCGTCGAACGGATCGCCGCCGAACCCGGCCGCGACCCGGTGGAACAACTCCTCGCGGTCGGCGCCACGCCCTTCGCGCTGGACCGGGCGCCGCTGCTCGGCCTCCATGTGCTCGACGAGGACGACCGGGGCGGTGAGGACGGGGGCGGAGAAGCCCGTGACGGGGCGCCCGGAGACCGGGAAGCCCCTGACGGGGAGCCCGGAGGCGGAGAAGCCGGTGACGGGGCGTCCGGCGGGGAGGCCGCCCGCGGCGGCCGGCGGCTCGCGCTCCTCCGCGTCCACCACATCGTCGGCGACCGGACCACCCTGTGGCTCCTCCTCGCCGAGATCCGCGCCTTCCTGGCCGGCCGCGGCGATCTGCTCCCGGCCCCCCTGCCGTTCCGCAACCTGGTCGCCCAGGCCCGGTTCGGCACCTCCGCCGCCGACCACGAGGCCCACTTCGCCGGCCTCCTCGGCGATATCACCGAAGCCACCCCGGCCTTCGGCCCGTCCGGCGCGCCCGGTACCGGCGGCCCGCCCGCCCGGGCCGCGCTCACCGTCGACGGCCCGCGGGCCCGGCGGCTGCGCGACACCACCCGGAAGCTGGGCACCAGCCCTGCCACCCTCTTCCATCTGGCCTGGGCCCGGGTGCTCGCCGCCGCGTCCGGCCGCGACGACGTCGTCTTCGGCACCGTCCTGACCGGCCGGATGAACGCCGGTCCCGGCGCCGACCGGGTACCCGGCCTCTTCCTCAACACCCTCCCCATGCGGGTCCGCGTCGGCACCGAGGACGTCACCACGGCCCTCACCGGGCTCCGCGGGCAGCTCGCCGGACTCCTGGAACACGAACACGCGCCCCTCGCCCTGGCCCAGCAGGCCAGCGGAGTCCCCGGCGGCGCCCCCCTCTTCACCACCATCCTCAACTTCCAGCACGGCCGCATGATCACCGAGTCCGGCCTCGGGCTCGACGGCATCACGGTGCGCCATGCCGAGGAGCGCACCAACTACCCGGTGACCCTCATCGTCCGCGACACCGGCGACGGGTTCGACATCACCGCCGACACCACCGCGGGAGCGGACCCCGCCCAGGTCCTCGCCCTCCTCGGCACCTGCCTCGACGGGCTGGCCGACGCCCTCGACACCGCCCCGGACACCCCGTTCACCGCGATCGGCGTCCTCGGCCCGGCCGAACACGACCGGCTCGTCCGGTCCGCGCACGGACCCGACGCCCCCGCGCCGGAGTCCACCGTCCCCGAACTCTTCACCGCCCAGGCCGCCCGCACCCCCGGAGCCACCGCCGTCAGCCACGGCGGCACCACCGTCACCTACGGCGAACTCGCCGCCCGCGCCGCCCGCCTCGCCCGCCATCTGCACGGCCTCGGCGTCGGCCCCGAGTGCGTGGTCGCGCTCTGCCTGCCGCGCGGCATCGACCTGGTCACCGCCGTCCTCGGCGTCTGGCAGGCCGGAGCCGCCTATCTCCCCCTGGACCCGGCACGTCCCACGGCCCGGCTCGGGCACATGCTCGCCGACAGCCGGGCGACCGCCCTCATCGGCACCGAGGCCGTCCTCGACGACATGCCCACGGGACACGTCCCCGCCCTCGCCCTCGACGACCCGGCCGTGACCGCCGCCCTTGACGCGCTGCCCGCATCCCCGCCCGGAATCCGCCCGGACCCCCGCCACCCGGCGTACCTCGTCTACACCTCGGGGTCGACCGGACGGCCCAAGGGCGTCACCGTCACCCACGGCGCCCTGGCGAACTACACGGTCCATGTACCGCCCCGGCTGGAGTACGGCGCCCCCGGCGCCCGCTACGCCCTGCTCCAGCCGCCGACCACCGACCTCGGGAACACCGTCCTCTTCACGGCCCTGACCACCGGCGGCGAACTCCATATCCTGGACCAGGCGTCGGTCGCCGACCCGCTCGCCGTCGCCGGACATCTGGCCGCGCACCGCATCGACTGCGTGAAGATGGTCCCCTCCCACCTCAAGGCGCTCTCCGCGGCGGGCGACCCGAGCTGGCTGCTGCCGCGCGGCTCCCTGGTCCTCGGCGGCGAGGCGGCCGACCCCGGCTGGACGGCGGACCTCGTCACCGCGGCGGGGGACCGGCCCGTGTTCAACCACTACGGCCCCACGGAGACTACCGTCGGCGTCGTCACCGGACGACTGGACCGGGCCGCCCTCGCCGGCGGTACGGTGCCCATCGGCACCCCGGTGGCCAATACGGCGGCGTACGTCCTCGACGGCGCGCTGCGCCCGGTGCCCGACGGCGCCCCCGGCGAGCTGTACATCGCCGGTGCCCAGCTGGCCCGCGGCTACGCGGGACGACCGGGCCTCACCGCCGAGCGCTTCGTGGCCTGCCCGTTCCTCGACGGGGCCCGGATGTACCGGACCGGGGACCTGGCCCGCCGGGCCGCGGGCGGCGCCCTGGAGTATCTGGGCCGGGCCGACGACCAGGTGAAGATCCGCGGCTTCCGGGTCGAGCCCGGCGAACTGCGGGCCCTGATCGCCGCCCATCCCGCAGTCGCCCAGGCCGCGGTGGCCGTCCGGGACGACGGGACCGGCGACCCGGGCCTGGTCGCGTACGCCGTCCCCGCCGAAGGGCGGCACGACGGCACCGGCGGCGCGCTCGCCACCACCCTGAGACGGTACGCGGAGGAGCAACTGCCGCCGTATCTGGTGCCCGCGGCGGTCGTCGTCCTCGACGCCCTGCCGCTGACCCCGAGCGGAAAGCTCGACGCCGCCGCGCTGCCCGCGCCCGAACGCGCCACCGGGACCGGCGGCGGACCCGAGCCCGCGAACGAACGGGAGCACGCCCTGTGCGCGGCGTTCGCCGAGATCCTCCGGCTGCCCGAGGTCGGGGTGCACGACGACTTCTTCGTCCTGGGCGGCCACTCCCTGCTGGCGACCAGGCTGGTCAGCCGGGTCCGGGTGGTCCTGGGCGAGGAACTGCCCATCCAGGAGCTGTTCGACCGGCCCACCCCGGCCGCGCTGGCCGCCTGGCTCGCGGAGCGCGCGGCCGGCTCCCCGCCGGACGCCAGGCCCGTACTGCGGCCCATGCGGAACACGTAGACCGCGCCCGGAAGGGTGTCGCGGGCCGGGCGGGGTTCTCCGGAAATCCGCCCGGCCCGCCGCGGACGGAAGCCGCCGCCGGACACGGGGTCCGG